>JAKBAQ010000005.1 GCA_021808985.1 Pseudomonadota bacterium | reverse complement strand
CTCGCGGGCCAAAGGAATGATCCCGGTTGCCGCCGCCAGAGAAAGCCAGTGTTTTGCCGCCGAGCGTGAGGCTGCCATGCACCTTGCAGATTTGCTCCCAATGATGGGATTTCGATTCTTCCCTTGTGTCATCAACGACGAACACGAACCCCTTGGAGAGATCGCTCTTTCCGAGATCCCACATTGGGGCGGCACCTTCGAACACGAGATCAAATTTCGCCAGCTCCGCGATCGCGCTCGGGTGCGGGCGGTTCGCCAGGGCCACACGGTCGGATTGTTCCAGCAGGCCATCAAAGCTGAGCGCCCAGCGCCGCATCGGCTCCAGGCAGCGCACGCGCATCGGGCCAGCGCCGGGGCCGTCAATCGCGCCATCCCGCCCGAAATAGCGGCCCACCAGAAGTTTGCCGCCTGGGGAATAAATGCCGATGACCGCGCGCCAGATATCCGGATCGGTCGGCTCACGCCCGATATGCACGCTGACGGCGTGGTCTGTTTGCCGGTCAAAGCCGAAGAAATAGTAATATTCGGTCCAGTTCGGCTTGTCCTCCGGCGGGTGGGGAAGCTCATCGCGCGGATCAATGCCGAAGGGATTCAAAAGCGCAGTGTCGAGCATAGATTTTTATCCTTTGTTTCGCATCACACGGCAGCCGCCAGTATTTCCTCTTATTCTTGGATCAGTTTCAGGAAACAGCCTTACTTTCCCATAGCGCGTCAATCTGCGTTGCGCTGACGCCGATCTCGGCGAGCACGTCGCGGGTTGATTCGCCCAAAAGCGGTGCGTGCCCAGGGACGCCCGCCGAGGAGCGGGAGAAGCGGAGCATCGGGCCAAGCTCGCGCACCTCGCCGAATTGCGGGTGGGGGGCGGCGCGGACGGTTCCGCAGGCGCGCAGGCTGGGATCGTTCAGGAAGGCCCGTTCATTGTTTTGCAGGCATTTTTCAGCCCACACGCCGGATGCCTCGAGGGCGGCGAGCAGCTCATCCGCCGGACGGGCGCGCACGGCCTTGGCGATCAGCCCGGCTTCATGGGCGCCCCAGTGCAGCGGGTCTCCGGCCGGGGCGCCGGGCAGGCCCAGCACGCTGGCCAGGGCCGCGCCGGCGGCAGCGCCGCGCGCGGCGATGGCGACCCAGCCGTCGGCAGCCTCATAGAGCGCCTCGGCGGGGCGGTAGCCGGTGCGTGACGCATTCAGGAGCTCGGCGCCTTCAAAATGGCCATCGGGCCGCTGCACAAGCTCCGAGAGCAGGTAGATGCCGGCGCTCACGAGGGCGGAGTTGACCGTTGTGCCCTCACCCGTGCGGGCGCGATGATACAAAGCCACGAGCGCGCCGATTGCCCCGAGCAGGCCGCCGGCATAATCGACCATGGATGTCCGGTTCCACAGGGGCTCATTATCCTTGCCGCCGGCCCGGTATTCATGCCCGCACAAGGCTTGCATCACCAGGTCAAAGCCCGCGCGTTCAGCCAGCGGGCCGCTGGTGCCGTAGGCCGGGCTTTCCAGCACGATGAGTTCCGGCTTTTCGGCGTGCAGACTGTCCGGATCGATCCCGAGCCGGGCGGAGACGCCGGTTCGGAAATTGCTCGTCACGATATCGGATTTCGTGCAGAGGGTTTTCGCCAGGGCCAAACCGTCAGGGTGTTTCAGGTCTATGGAAATCGCGCGCTTGCCGCGGTTCACGGGTGTCCACGAACGGAAGAGGCTGCGGTTTGGGTCGCCCGCGGGGGTTTCGACCTTGATGACCTCGGCGCCGAGATCGGCCAGGACCAGCGAGGCGTAGGGGCCGGCGACAAAGGCGCCGAAATCGATGGCGCGCACGCCATCCAGGGGGCGCGGCCCGACCCGCTCGGGCGGCCCGGCGAAGGGGGCTGGGCATGTCTCGATGATGATAGGCTGGCCGACATGGCGGGTGCCGTCGGCTTCGGTGACGATTGTGCCGTTATGCTGGATTTGCGGCAGGTCCCAGCACGCGCCGGGGGGCAGCACGGGCTCGGCGGGCAGGCCGAGCGCCCAAATCCGCTCCAGCAGCTCCGCGCTTGGTTTTTTGGCGACATGCGCGGCCAGAAGATCGATGTTGCCGAAAAAATTCTTTGGATCGTCGGTTGGCTTGGGCATGCCGCTATCGTTTGGCAGCACGCTCGGATCGTCGATTTCCAGCGCCTGATACATGCGGTATTTGGAGCCGGCCGCGCCGATTACGATGTGCACGTATACGCCGTCGGCGGCGCGGAAGATGAGCGGATATGGGTCCTTCGGCATGACGAATTTGGTATTGCCGTTCGGCTTGTCGACATCGCACCATAGGCCGGCGGCCCAGTTCAACGCGCCTTCGAACAGGGAGGTCGTCACGATCTGGCCCTGGCCGCTGCCTTCACGCTCATAAAGGGCGGCGAACAGGCCGGCCAGGCCACGGCAGGCGGCGCCGTAACTCGCGGGTTCAAAGCTCATCACCAGCGGGCGTTTGGAGTAATGCTCATAGGCCAGCCCGGAGCGCGCCTGTACGAGCACATCCGTCGCCGGGCGGCCGGCATGTTCGGTTCCAGCCGGGTAGGCTTCAATATCAAGCACGACCAGGCGGGGGTTTTGCGCGGCCAGGGACGTTGCGTCATGCCGGGGCAGGCCGGGATAATCCTCACCGCCGGTGATGCAGATGTCAGCGCGGGCGAGCAGGCGGTGCAGCGCGGTTGTGGAGTGGGCAGCCTCATGGTCCAGCTTGTTGCCGCGGCGCCAAACGTCATAGGCGGGGTAGATCTGGCTGAATGGATCGGGCTGCGCGGGCGCCACCCGGATGATTTCAGCGCCCCATTCGCTGAGGAATTTGGACACCAGCGCGGGCGCCATGCCGGCGCCCAAATCCACGACGACGATGTCTTTGAGAATCCGCGGTTCCGATGCCATGCGATAGACCTTTCTTCAAAGCAATGCTTAGCGGCTGCCGACAGCCGCTCCAAATGCCGCTGCTTAAAAGCCAGGCAGCCTGCACGATACTCAGCCCCCGCGACGCGCGGCAAAAGATGGCACCGCGGGGATGGAAAACACCTAACCTGTTTTAAGCCGCCTCATCCGCCGGGTGCGCGCCGCCAGGACGCATCAGGATGCCTCGGCGGTTTTGAACAGGCGTCTGGGCAGCAGAAAATACGCCAGTGAGGGGACCAGGATCATCGCGCCGAGCATGTTCCAGACAAACATGAATGAAAGCAGCAAGCCCATGTCAGCCTGGAATTTGATGGGAGCGAACACCCAGGTGACCACGCCGGCCGCCAGCGTGAAGCCGGTGAGCAAAACAACCTTGCCCGTGAACAGGAGCGTGCGGTGGTACGCATCGGAAAGGCTTGCGCCAGCCCGCAACTGTTTGAGGCATATGCTGAGCACATACAAGGCATAGTCAACACCGATGCCAACGCCGAGCGCGATGACCGGCAGTGTGGCCACCTTGATTCCGATATGCAGCCAGACCATGAGCGCCTGGCTGAGAATCGAGGTGAGGACAAGAGGCAACACCGCGCAAAGCACCGCGCGCCAGGAGCGGAAGGTGATGAAGCAGAAGATGATCACGGCCGTGTAGACCAGATAGAGCATCTGATTATTGGCCTGCTTGATGACGATGTTGGTCGCGGCTTCAATGCCGGCATTGCCGCCCGCCATGGAAATTTTGAAGTCGGTTCCCTGATTGGCCGGGTTTGAAATGAACTTCTGTATGGTGTTGACCACATGGTCCAGCGTTGCCGCTTTATGGTCCACCAGTGAGATGTAGAGCGGCATGAAGCTGCAATCAGCGTTCACCAGGCGGCTGGGCGCGTAGACGATGTAATCGGTCATTGTCAGATCGAGCGCGTCCCATTTTGGTGAGTCTTCCGTCAGCAGCATGGTGGCCATGGCGGCGAAGGATGCCATGGACTCGGTGGATTTCACTTCACGCATCTGGTCGAGTTTCCATTCCAGAGCGTCAATCGTGGAAATGATGTTATAGTCCGTGCAGTCGCCCGGCGTAGTGTCGATCATCACGACCATTACGTCACTGCCTGTCGAATAATGGCTCAGGATATAGGCGTTATCCTTGTTGTATTGGGAGTCCTGCCGCAATTCGGGGGCACCCTGGTTCAAATCTCCGACCTGCACGCCTTGGCCGACATACCAGCCAACACAGCCAAGAGCCACCGCCATGCAAATGGCAAGGGTGGCATAGCGGCGCTGTGTGAACAGGTCCAGAAAATTCCACAGGGGATGCGAGACACGTCCGCCTTCTTCAGCGAGCTCGGTGCGCATGCTGCGGATCGCCGCCTTGCGGCTTACCCCGGTATAGCTGAGCAGCATCGGCAGCATGATCAGGTTTGTGAAGATCAGGATGCCCACACCCATGCTGGCGATCAGCGCCAATTCGCGAATCGCCGCGATTTTGATGGTCATCAGCACGCCAAAGCTGGCGGCGTCGCAGGTGAGCGCGGCGAACCCGGCCAGGAACAGACGCCGGAAGGTATAGCGCGCGGCGATGAGCGGGTGTGTGCCGCGCCCGATATCCTGCATCACGCCGTTCATTTTTTGCGCGCCATGGCTCATGCCAATGGCGAACACCAGGAAGGGAACAAGCACCGAGTATGGGTTGAGGTCATAGCCCAACAGCGGCAACAGGCCCATTTGCCAGGTAACGGCCACGAGAGACGCCGTTACGACCAGCAGCGTGCTCCTGACGCAGCGTGTGTACCAGAACAGGGCGCATGTCGCGATCAGGATTGAAATGCCAAAGAAGGCGAGCACCACGTTGATCGCGTTGATCATGTCGCCCATGACCATGGCAAAACCGACGATATGCAGCGTGACGCCCTGGGAGGCATATTCCTTGCGGATTTTATTCAGATCCCGGGCGAGCTGGCCGTAGTTCAACGGTTTGCCCGTGAGATTGTTACGCTCCATCAGCGGCACATATATCATGCTCGACTTGAAATCAGGGCTGACGAGTTCACCGATTTTGCCGGTTTTCTCGATATTCTGCCGAACGATCTCCAGCTGCGCGGGACTGCCGTCATAATATTGGCTGATGACGGGGCCACCCTCGAGCCCGTCCGGGGTTACAGCCAGCCAGCGTGTCAGCGGTGTCCAGAGGGAGGTCATATATCCTCTGTCCACGCCTGGAAGCAGGTAGACCTGGTCGCTGATTTTTTCCAGAACAGCGAGATAGTGCGCGTTGATAATCGTGCCTTGGTTGGCGCTGACCACGATCCGGACGGCGTTTCCCTGGCTTTGCAGCTCATTATAATGCTTCAGGAAGTTGACGATGAACGCTTGATGCGTTGGGATCATCTTCTCGAAGCTGGCGTTGAGCTTTGTCTGCGAGGCCGAGAAACCAAAAAACAAGGTTGCCAGCAGGCACGCCAGCAGAATAAACGGCCGATGATTAAACAGCAGGCCTTCGAGAAATGAGCCTGAGTTTCGGTCAAATTTCGAGATATCGGCAATGACGGGTGATGGATCGGTATGAATGGCCACAGAATTTCCCCGCTTTAATTTGCGCTTAAGTCTTGGAGCGGCATGATCTGCACGCCAAGATTTCCAACAAAAACGATATTACCATTTGGAGCCTGAACAAGATCAAACAGGCTCATTTTTTGAGGTTGCGGCATGCGTGTAAAGCTGCGTCCATGGTTGTTGGAGAGATAAATCACGCCGGCCTCATTGACGATGACGATGACCCCTGACGACAGGGTGCGCGCGGCAAGCAGGTTTGCCTCCGGCGCGAATGCCTGCACGGTTTTCCAGGTTTTGCCGCCATCTTCGCTGCGATATGCCTGACCGGCCACGCCGAACACGAGTATCCCGTTATTAGCGTCGCCTGTCGCAATCGCGCCAAACATGGTGGCATCCGTGGGGGATGTTGCCGCGGGGAAGGTGTTGCCGCCATCAGTTGAAACGAAAACATGCCCGGCTTCGCCCGCGATGACGATATAGGGGCCGATTGTTCTTACATCATAGAGGTTGTGGCTGAGCGGATCTCCTACGTGCAGGCTCCAATCTGTCCAGGTTTTGCCGCCGTCTGTTGTTTTCATCGCGAGGCGGTAGCCACCGAAGGCGATCGCGTCATTCGCGTTCTGTACCAAAATGGTGAGAAACGGCTTATCGGCTCCGGCGGCCATGAATATGTTCGCCCGGCGCAACGCCATTTGCGAGGCGGGAGAATTGGGATCTTGCGCCATCACCTGGTTGGCGTCGTCAAGTGTCAGCTGGTTTGCCTGGACACCGTTGAGTTGCAGCTGCCAGGTGACGCCGCCGTCAGAGGTGTGAAGGATCACCCCATAATGCCCCACCGCCCAGCCTTGCATCGGGTTCGCGAAGGCAACCGCCGTCAGCAGAACGCTCACCGGCACGCGCGCCTGTTTCCAGGTTGCGCCATTATCGTCAGAGTAGATGATGATGCCATGCTCACCCACGGCGACCAGACGGTTGCCGGCTTTCGTGATGGCGATCAGCGTATCTTGCGCTGGTGTTTTGGCGGGTAACGCTGGTGTATCAAGCGGCCGGATACCCGTGGGCACCTGACCTTCGGCCCGCAGCGGCGTCGAGATCAGCATGCACAACAAGCCCAAAATAATCGTAAAATAGCGGCGTATTGGCATCATTATCGTACTCGCTTCACTGATCGCAAACGCTCTATGCTGCAAAAGAAATGGTGCGCCCCAAACAAAACCCCTGTTTGAGGCGCACCGCTGGTTACGCTGCCGCTTGGTGGCGGCGCCTCCTTAGTACTGACCCGCCGCCGCCATTTCCTGCGGGTTGAACATGCTGTCCGGGATCGGGGTCAGCAGATACGCCTCGTTATAGGGCGGCGAATTCCAGGGGGCCTGCACGGTAACATAGTCACCCGTCTGGTAATTATAGAAGGCCGGCGTTCCCATCGAAACCGCCGGGATATCCGGCCGGTTTTCGTTGAAGATATGCACGACGCGGAGCAGGTTGCCTTGCGCGTCATATGAGTCTGTCGCCGCGATGGTCCATGTGTCTTCATCGACATAGAACACACGGTGGGGCAGCACGTTGCGGGCACCTGGCGCCAGGGTTGCATCAACCACCCATACGCGGTGCAGCTCCCAACGCACGAGGTCTGGATTGATGAAGTGCTTCCCGTGCGCTTCATACTGGGTCGCGTTCCAGAGCTTGTTGTTGTTGTATGGGATGTACATCTCCTGCTTGCCGATCAGCTTCCAGTCATACCGGTCCTGCGAGCCGTACCAGCCATAACTTTCGTCATAGTTGATAAGGTCGTTCGCCTGTGTTTCCGGCGTGTCGTACTGGAGTTCCGGCGCACGGCGAACACGACCCTGGCCGACCAGATACTCCCAGATCTTGACCGGGTTTGTCAGCTGGTTGGTCGTGTTCAGTTCCATGTAGCTTTGCCCCTTGTCCTGCGGCGGCGCGAACACCGGGCCAAGGAAGTTGCGCAGCTGCCCCTTGTAGGGCCCCGTGTCGAACGAGGCTGCGTCGCCGCCGGGGAAGTAGTAGGGGCAGGATTGGTGCACACGGTCACCCGTGGCGAGCACCAGCTGGCCATCAACCATTGTATAGATGCAGAGATTGCGGGTCTGATACGGGCCGAACCACCGGAATGAGTGGTTTTGGATGATTTGCGCGCCCGCTTCGGAGGCGTCGCTCGGGTCGGGGATGGGGAACGGAATGGCGCCATAGACATTCGTGACGCCAAAGCGTGAGCCGCCAGCCGCGGGCTGGGCGCCTGTGACGTTTTTGTAGGCGTTGTCATAAACTTCTTGCGTGGCAATCGCGGTGCGGTGGGTTGGATAAACGTCGATCCGGAAATCCGGATACTTCGTCATCATCGCCTGCGTGCCAGGGCTCAGCTTGTCTTTGTACTGTGCCATGTTGGTGGAATCGATGCTCATGACTTTCGCATCGCTGGCAAAATAGTCCGGCAGGATACCCCAGGGGCCGGTGCCTTGAAGGGGCAGGTTCTCACCGGTCCAGGCGGGGATTGAGCCGTCGGCGTTGCCGGCGCGCTCGGCGCCGACCGGGGTCAGATCGCTCTTCAGCCGATCGGCGTCAGCCTGTGTCAGCGCCGCGCGAGCCTTCTGCGGAAGACCAACCCCCGCGCTCATCGCCGCCGCGCTGACGGCACTCATCAAACCAAAACTTCTTCTCTTCATGGTTGTCTCTTCCCTGATTCTTAGAACGTATGCGTAAGGTTGAGTCCGACATATCCGCGATCGGCATTCCCGTTGAGCGAATTTGCCGCGCCGAGATAATCATAATAGGTGAGTTCGGCGGTCCAGGTCTGCTTGTAAATGGCCTGGACGCTAACATCGATGTGACCGACACCATTGTTTTCGGTCAGGTCATATTGGGAGCGGTTGAATACCCCCATGCCGAAGCCGATGGGAAAATTCCACTGCACATTCGGAACCGCCGCGAAGAAGTAGGTCGGGGTAAGCTGAAAGGCGATCTGGCCAGCCGTCGCGTCACGGCGAGGAGACAAGTCCGCCTTGTTCTTTGTTACGCCGAGCACCGTGTTCGCCACGAACTCACCCAGGAATGACAGGCCGCCAGGGTCCAAGGGCAAGGGCGGTGAGATATAGAGGGTTGAAATCTGCTCGTTCAGCACGCGGCCGACAGCCCAGGCCGGCGCGTTGCTGGCGTTGCCTGGATAGGCCGAGGCGCCCAGACCGCTATCCAGATTCGCGTTCGGACGGTATGAGATTTCACCCGCGACGTTGGCCGGCCCGATGGTGGTGGAAACCGAAGCGCCGTACAGTTGCAGGTTGGTGGGGTAAACCAGCCAGTAACTGCCAGCATTGACACCACCCTGCGCGATGGACGGGCCTTTCGAGGGATCCGGCGCGCCGACATAAATCTCAGGCGCCTTGGAGTCATAACGCAGGGCGTAGACGCCGAGATCGTAATTGCCGAGAGTCGCCTGGAGGGACACGCCGAACTGGCCGTGATCAATCGGCGGGCGGTTATCCTTGATGCGGTACAGGCCGTACGGGCCGCCGACGAGGATGCGTTGGCCGCCTTTGTCCAGAATGTCAGCGCTGCTGAAGTAGGAGCCGACGCCTTCAAAATTATCCGGCGCCCATTCAGACTGATAATAAGCCTGCAAGGTGTAGGTGGTGTTCGGCTGGTAGGTGACGACCACCTGGGCGGTCGGCAGGAACACCTGGGAGGCCAGCGCGTTCGGGTTGTTCTGCGCGAACTGGATATCAATCGGCGCCATGGCCGCGGAGATGCCGTCACCGGCGATCAAGAGGCTTTGGCCCCAAAGCAGTGTCTGACGCCCGACCTTGACGGTGATTTCCTGCTGGTCATTCGGCCCGAAATACTCCGAACCGTAGACGAAGGCATCCAGCAGCTTGGCGTTTTCACCGTTCTGGTTGCGCGTCGCGCTCGTGAAGCTGGACGGGTTGGTGATGGAAATCGGATTCAACGTGGCGGCTGAATGATCCTGGCCTTTTTGCAGGTAGACGGTGTTGAGATAAGCCTCACCGCTGACATGGAAGCCAAAATTGCCGTATTTCACGTCAAAAATCGGGTTGATCTCGAATTCATTCGAAACCAGGCCATGCGCGAACTGGCGATCGCCCTCATCGCCGTTGACATTCGACAGCAATATCTTGGAGGGATTGTTGACACGGAAAATATTGGAGTAGCCAACCGTCGTGTCGAGGTTGATCTCAAGCTGCTGCCCGCCATACTGACCATTATAGAAACTGTACGCATGGGCCGCGTGCGGCGCCGCAAGCGTTACAACACCGGCGGTCGTTCCCGCCAGCATCAAGGCGCAGAGATGCGCGTATCGCGACGGCACGCTGGAGAGCAACCGCCGTTTTAAAATCGTCATGTCCTTTGTTTTCATTGAACTTACCCTTCCCAGTTGATCCTACACGCCGCCGGTTTAAAACCGGCGATTTTTTATTACTCTAGCGTATATCAATAAGCTTTTTCACCTGTTAGACTTTCTTACGCCCGCATGGGACCGCTTGCACCACGGCCCCAGGTAACCAGAAAAACTCAACCATTCAGCGGAAAACGACCGAAGCCAGCCTTACGGGGAACAAGATCCCGTTCTCAATTCACCCCAAGACAGATAAATCCACCCAGTTTTTTAAGAACGACCATTTGTCCACGCCTCCCCTGATAGCAACAGCACTTGTGACGACGGTAACTACAAACCACGGTCCGTGAGCTTTTTCTTGAACGACGATAGTACGCAAGTGTTTATTACACTAGATAGAAAGTTGTCAACCATACGGTGGCTTACAATCTCTTTATTTGACCCTTTTCCGGGCTTGGCGGAAAAATTCCCGTGCAACGGCGGCAATTCGCCTTTCGTTCCGCCAAAACCCGGCCCCCTGCCAGGGACTATATACATCTACCTTGAATTTGTTTGGATTTTTTTTGTGAATGCGGCGCGGGTTCCTTGGTTTTCCTGTTTTTCCCGGCTGTGCGCCGCTGGTTGGCCGGGGTTTCTTGCCCCTGTGGGCAACAGATGTTAGGGTGGCCTAAAAATTAGTACACAACCTCATTGTTTTTCGTCCATATATTTCCGAAAAATGGCCCAGAAGGAGAATTTAGCATGATTTGCATCATCGGCGCGAGCCTGGCTGGCGATATGGCGGCTGCCACACTGCGGCAGGAAGGCTATGCGGGGCCGATTCTGCTGATTGGCGATGAAGCTGAGGTTCCCTATGACCGGCCTCCCTTATCAAAAGAGGCGCTGACCGGTGATGCGCCGGAGAGCCGGTTTTATCTGCGCGCGGAGAGCTGGTACGCCGAACAGGGCATTGAACTCCGGCTGGGCGCGCCCGTGACGGCCATTGATCCGGCCGCGCACACGCTGCGGATTGGCGCGGTCGAGGTTGTGAAATATGAAAAGCTGCTGATTACCGCCGGCGCGCGCGCGCGCACCCTGCCCGGCATGGAAGCCTCTCCGGTGCCGGCTTATGTTGTCAGAACATTGGAGGATGCGCGGCAGCTGCGCGCCGCCTTGCGGCCTGGGACGCGCGTCGCCATCGTTGGCGCGGGTGTCATCGGCATGGAAGTCGCCGCCAGCGCTTCAACCCGGGGATGCCATGTCAGCGTCGTGGATTTCGCCGACCGGGTGATGGCGCGCGTTCTGCCGCCGGAGCTCTCGGCCTATATGGCGGAGCTGCATACGAGCCACGGGGTTGATCTGTTGCTCGATGCCGGCTCTGTCAGCCTCACGGCCACGGGGATTCGCACCAGCAAGCGCGGGGATATCGATTCTGATCTGATCGTGATCGGCATCGGCGTGGTGCCGAACACGGAGCTGGCCGCCGCCGCCGGGCTTGCCTGCCGGGACGGCATCATCGTCGATGAATATTGCCGGACCAGTGATGCGGACATTTATGCCGCCGGTGACGTGACGCGATACCCGAACCCCTTTGGCGGCGGCGATATCCGCAGCGAGAACTGGAAACACGCGCAAAACCAGGCGGTGACGGCCGCGCGCAACATGCTGGGCAAAGAGGAGGCTTATGGCGCCGTGTCCAGCATGTGGTCTGACCAGTATGATGTGAAGCTGCAGACTGTCGGGGATATCGGCACTGGCGCGGCGACGCTGCGCGGTGAGGCCAATAGCCGCAAATTCATGCTCATCTATCAGAACGAGGCGGGAGTCGTGCTCGGGGCGCTCGGGATCAACCAGGCCAAGGACATGCGGTTCGTGCAGATGCTCGTTGAAAAGCGCGCCGTGGTCGAGCCTGGCTTGCTCGCCGATCCAAAGCAGGATTTGCGGAAACTCGCGGCATGACCGTGCCAGAGGCCAGCGGCCAGGCTCCGCTGCATCTGAGCATCGATGGGGATCTGGCCGTCATCGAGCTGGATAACCCGCCGGTGAATGCGCTGTATGACACCATGCGCGACGGCATTGCGGAGCTTATGCGCGAACTGGAGGGCAACAGCGCGGTCTCGGGCATTCTGTTCGTCGGCGCGGGGCGCGCCTTCTCAGCCGGCGTGGACCTGAAGCGAACCGCCGCGCGCACTGAGCCGTTCTTTCTGCATGCGGCGCTCGATGCCATGGACCAGGTGACAAAGCCGCTATTCGCCGCCATTGAAGGGGCGGCTCTGGGCGGCGGGCTGGAGCTGGCGCTTACCTGCCATTATCGCCTGGCGGGGCCACGGGCGCGTTTCGGCTTGCCGGAAGTTGAGGTCGGCATCATTCCCGGCGCGTGCGGGACACAGCGCCTGCCCCGCATCATCCCGCTCGCGCGCGCGCTGGATGTCGCCGCGTGTGGCGATATTCTGGATGCCGAGGAGGCGCTGCGCCTGGGGCTGGTGGATGAGGTGACGGATGCGGCCGATTTCCGCGCCGCCGCCATAGGCTGGAGCAAAGCCCAGACCGGCAAGCCTGTTCGCCGCACCCGCGACCATGCGCTGATCGGCGGCCAGGAGGCGCAGGCCGCATTCGACGACGCCGCGCGGCGGGCGGCGCGTGAGCGCCCCGGCGAAAGCGCCCCGCTCAAGGCGATCGCCGCCGTGCGCGCCGGCTATGAGCACGGGTTTGAGGACGGGGTTGAGGCGGAAAAGAAATTGGTGACGGAATGTAAGTATTCCGCCGAGGCCAAGGCCATGCGCCATCTATTCTTCGCCGAACGCGCCGCCGGCAAGGTGGCGGAGGCGCCGCGACGCTTGAGCGCACTGGCGCTCGGCGGCTCACAGGCGGAAATCTTGGCGCCTATCGCCCGCGCCGCGGGCATTGAAATCCGGCCGGATGCGCAAGTGCGCTTGCAGGTTATCGGTTCAAAGGAAAACGCGCCATCTCACGGGCTTACCGCCATACTGCATGGCAAGGGCAATGGGGTGGTCGAGATCGTGGCTGGCCGGAACGAGGACCGCGCGATTCTCGCCGCGATTGTCCGTCTCGTGCGCCCGCTGGGCCGCGCCACGATCATCGGGACGGGCTGCCAGCTCAGTCAGCGGCTTCGCGCTTGCGTGCCCGGCGAGGGGGGTGAGGTCTCGCCAGATGCCACCGCCGCGCTGGCGGCGGCCGGGGAAGCCTTGGTCGCCTCCGGCGCCGCTGCCTCGACCGGCGATATTGACCTGCTCTGTGTCGCCGCCTTGGGCTTTCCACGCCCGCTTGGCGGGCCTGTGTATCAGAAAAATCTCAGCGCCGGTTGATCAGATCACGCCATCGCGCTCCAATGCCGCGATTTCTTCCGCCGTGAAGCCGACTTCCGCCAGAATCGCGGCATTGTCCTCACCCGGGCGGGGCGGGCCTTTGTGTATTTCCGCCGGGGTTTTGCTGAACGTGGCCGGCGGGCGGATATAGGGCACGGGTTTGGACAGGCCCGCGACCGCGACAGGCTGAATGAAGTGCGCGGCCACATGGGGATCAGCCAATGCCTGTTTGGGCGTTAACAGCGGCCCCGCCGGAATGTTGAATTTGGCCAGCTGTTCCAGGGCTTCGGCGGTTGTCAGCCGTGAGGACCAGGCGGTTGTAACCACGCTCAATGAATCACCATGCTCGGCGCGGCTCTCATCGGACTGGTAGCGCGGATCGGCCAGCAATTCTTCTTCCCGGCCGATCATCCGGGCGAAGCGTTTGAACATCGGGTTGCCAAGCGCGACGACATATACCCAGCCATCCTTGGTTTGCACCAGATCCGCCGGCCCGCCGGACTGTGCACGGTTGCCCGTGCCTTCGCGTCCGTAATGATTGAAATATTCATCGATGAGGAAATAATTGCCGACGGTCATGGCGGTTTGGAGCAGATTGGCTTCCACTTTCTGCCCCTCGCCGGTGGCGTCGCGGTGGCGCAAGGCCGCGAGCGCGCCGAACGCGCCGATGAACCCGGTGGACATATCCACCCAGGCCGCCGCGTTCTTCATCGGCCGCCCGGGGTCGCCGGAGAGATGGGTTAACCCGCTCATCACCTGGGCGATCGCGTCAAACCCCAGCCGGTCGGCATAGGGGCCTTCGCCGCCAAAAGTGGTGAGATGCACGAAGATGATATCGGGCTTGATGGCGCGAAGCCGCTCATAGCCGATGCCCAGCGAGGCCACGGAACGAGGCGGCAGATTCGCGACGACGATGTCCGCTGTTTTCAGCAGTTTCTCAAACACGGCCTTGCCGCGATCACAGGCCAGATCCAGGGTGATGCCGCGCTTGTTGCGCCCCACCTGGGTGAAGCCAACGCCGCCATGGAAGCCTTCGGCAAAGGGCAGCGGGGTGCGGTCCTCGCCGCCGCCGGGGGGCTCAATGCGGATGACGTCGGCGCCGAGGTCGGAGAGCAATGCCGTGGTCGCCGGGCCAGCCACATAACGCGTGACATCGAGTACCCTGATGCCCTGTAAAATCTTCGCCATATTCAAAATCCTTCGAAGATCAGCGACCCTTGAATGCCGCTTTACGCTTGCCCGTGAATGCCGTGACGCCCTCCACGAAATCATCGCTGGCCGCGCAGGCGCCAAAGGACTCCGCCTCCAGCTCCATCTGCCGGAGCTGCGAATTGGCCGATGCCTGATTCAGCAGCAGCTTGCTGCGGCCGATCGCAATGGTTGGGCCGGTGGCGAGGCGCTTGGCCAGAGCCTCGGTTTCCGCATCAAGGTCCGCATTCGGCACCAGGCGATTCGCCAACCCGGCCGCCAATGCCTCTTGCGCGGTCAGACGCCCGCCGAGCAGCACCAGCTCCTTCGCCTTGCGCAGCCCCACCGCGCGGGGCAGGTGCCAGGTCAACGCGCCGTCGGGGCTGGCGCCGAGGTGGATATGCGCGAAGACGAACAAAGCCGTGTCTGAGATCAGCACGAAATCCGCCGCCGCCACCCAGCCGATGCTGGCCCCCGCCGCCGCGCCGCGCACCTTGGCGATGACCGGCTTGGAGAGGCGCTCAAAGACTTCGAAGATCGGCATGGCGCTTCTTGCCCGGCGGATGAAATCAGCCTCCCGCTCCTCCTGCGGGGCATTCAGGGCCTCGCCGAACCCCGCGACATCGCCACCGGCCATGAAATGTTCGCCGGCGCCGGCGAGGATCACGCAGCGGACCTCGGGGTCATGCTCAATTTTCTGCAAAAATGCCGCCATATCGCTGACCATGCCCGAGGTGAGCGCGTTGCGCGCCTGGGGCCGGTTAAAGGTGATCCGGGCGATCGGCCCGTCAATTTCGGTTAGCAGTTCAGGTTCGCTCATATCATCCCGCCTTTTGTTTGGTTTCATCTGGCCAGTAACGCGCCCGCAGCAGGCGCTTCAGCAATTTGCCCGTTGGTTCTCTTGGCATGTCGGTTTCGAAATCAATCGAGCGCGGGCATTTGTTCGCCGCCATATGGTCGCGGCAATGGGCGATCAGCTCCTCCGCCAGGGCCGGCCCGGCCACATGCGGCGCGCGCACGGCGACCACGGCCTTCACCTCTTCGCCATATTCAGGGTGCGGAATGCCGAACACCGCCACGTCCAGCACCTTGGGGTGCGTGGAAAGCAGATTCTCCGCCTCCTGCGGATAGATGTTCACACCGCCGACATTGATCACATAATCGCGCCGGTCGGTGAGGAAGAGGTAGCCGTCGGCATCCACATAGCCGATATCGCCAAACGTGCCCCAGCCATCGCGTGTTTTGGCCCGCGCGGTCTTGGCTTCGTCCTTATGGTAGACGAAGGGGCTGCCGCCTTCGAAATACACATTCCCGGTCTGGCCGACGCCGAGCTCCTCGCCGCTCTCATCCAGGATATGAATTTTTCCACGCGAGGCCCGCCCCACGGAGCCTTTTTTGCGGAGCCACTCCAACGGCGCGATGGCACACATGCCGACACTCTCGGAGCCGCCATAATATTCGTAAATAATCGGCCCCCACCAGTCGAGCATCTGCTCCTTCACCGCGACCGGACAGGGGGCGGCTGAATGAATCGCGACCCGATGGGAGGAGAGATCATGCCCTTTCATGCTCTCCCGCAGGTGGAGCATGCGCACGAACATGGTGGGCACCCATTGTGAATGGGTCACGCGGTATGTCTCGATGGCCGCCAGGGCCGCCGCCGCGTCAAACTTCTCCAGCACCACCACGGTGCCGCCGACCGACTGCACGGACATGGTGAATTTGAGCGGCGCGGTGTGATAAAGCGGGGCGGTGGAGAGATAGATCGTGCTGTTGTCAAACCCGTAAAGCCGGATCACCGCCGCGGTTACGGCTGGGGGCACGCCTATCTCCACCGGCTCCAAATCCGGCGAGATCCCCTTTGGCCGGCCGGTGGTGCCGGAGGAATACACCATCGCCGCGCCGCGCACTTCATCGGCAATCGGTGTATCGGGCATTTCGGCCACCGCCGCGTCGAAGCTGCCAGCCTCTCCTGCCACCAGCACCTTAATTTCAGGTTCCAGTTCCGCCGCCAGCTCTCCGGCCCGCAGCGCGGCGGAGGCGATGAGCAGTTTGGCGTCGCAATCGCGGGCGATATAGGCCGCCTCGCCCACCGTGAGGCGCGAGCTGATTGGCACATACAACAGCCCGGCATTATGCGCGCCCCAGCATATTTCAAAAAAACGCGCGTTATTCTCCAGCCAGAAGGCCACGCGCTCACCCGGCTTCAGCCCCAGCTTGCGGTAGAGCTGGGCGCAGCGGTTGGCGCGGCGGTCCAGCTCGGCGAAGGTAATCACCTCCCCGCTCCCGGCCATGATCAGCGCCGGATGGTCAGGATTGATCGCTAGCTGGTCGCGCGGGTGCATGCCTTGGACGTGCCCGTTCCGCTCAGCGATTATGATAGACCGGTTTGCGCTTTTCCTTGAATGCGTCGAGACCTTCCACAAGATCGCGGGTGGTTATCGCGTATTGCTCCAGCGCCATGGAGAACTCAAAGCCATCCACCGCCGCCTTGTGCATCACATGGTTGAGGGAGCGCTTGGTCAGCTGCACGGCCACCGGCGGCAGGGCCGCGATTTTCGCCGCCAGCTTCTCGGCCAGCGGCAGCACGTCCTCCGGTGTTTCCACCAGATCCGTGACGCCGCCCAACTGGTAGGCTTCTTCGGCGCTGATCGGGTCGCCGGTAAGGAGGTGCCGTTTGGCGCGCGCCATGCCGAACGCCGCAGGCCAGACCAGGCAGCCGCCATCACCGGCGACCAGGCCAACTTTCACATGCGGGTCGCCGATGCGGACGTTCTTGCTGGCGATGATGATATCGCCCGACAGCGCCATCGACGTGCCCAGGCCGAACACATCGCCCTGCAAGGCCACCACCACGGGCACCGTGATCTCGGCCATGCCATATATCAGCCGGCGGCCGGTGTCGTAGGCGTCCATGCGGCGGTCAAAGTCATTGATCAGGCGGCGCACCTCGTCCAGATCGCCGCCGGCGGAAAATGTCGTTCCTGTTGAGGCGATGATCAGCACCCGCACATCGCCGGGGCGGCGCAGACGCTCGATCACGTGCACCACTTCCTCGGAGGTCACATCGTCCATCCGGTTCAGTATTTCCGGCCGGGTCAGCGTCAGCTTCGCGACAGGCCCGTCCACCTCATAACGCAGTGTTTTATACTCTTTGAGCATCTGGCTTTTCCTTCCCCCGAATCTGCGCCCGCCTGACGGCTTGGCTTGCAAGCATGGATGTGTATGATAAAGTAGCGCACATTTTAAGCAAGCGCACGGAATGAGTTTTTTATATCCGTATGCTAGTTAATAATCAGGGGAGAATCCAATCATGAGCAACAAGCGGATGCGATTCGACGGCAAAGTCGCCCTGATTACCGGCGGCAATGCGGGAATAGGCCTTGCCGCGGGGCATGCCTTTGCCGAACAGGGGGCCAGGGTGATGATCGCCGCGCGGCGCCGGGCCGAGGGAGAGCAGGCTGTTGCCGCCATCGCCGCCGCGGGGGGCGAGGCTGCCTTCGTGGAGACGGACGTTACCAGTTCCGCCTCGGTGCGGGCCATGGTGGCGGCCTGCATCGCCCGCTTCGGCCGCCTGGATGTCGCCTTCAACAATGCCGGCATCCCGGGAGATGTCACCCGCGACATCGCCGAGGCCGATGAGGATATTTTCGAGCGGGTCATGGCTGTCAACGTGCGGGGGGTCTGGCTCTCGATGAAGTATGAAATACCGGAAATCCTCAAAGCCGGCGGGGGGGCCATTGTTAATTGCAGCTCCTTCGCGGGGCTGCGCGGCGGGCCGCGCTCATCGGCCTATTACGCCAGCAAGCACGCCGTGCTGGGCATGACAAAATCGGTCGCCCTTGAATATGCCGCCCGCAACATACGTGTAAACGCCGTCTGCCCCGGCTTGATCATGACCGATCTCATCACCAGCGGTTTCGCCAATGCGCAGGACAAGCTCGCCATGCTGACCGCCCGGATTCCCATGCAGCGGGTCGGCCTGCCTGAAGAAGTCGCCAATGCGGTTTTGTGGCTGGCCTCGCCGGAGAGCAGCTTTGTCAACGGCGCGGCCCTGCCGGTTGATGGCGCGACCTCGGTTTGATCAGGAGCTCCCATGACGGAAAAACTTTTCAGTATCGTGCATTTTTTCATCAACCCTGGGGAGAGCCAGGCGTTCAAGGAAAAAGCCCAGGCGTGCATGGCCGCCGCCAAAACGGACCTCACTGGTACATATGCCTATGAATGGTTCATATCACCCGATGAGAGCCAGGCTTTTGTCATCGAAATCTATGATGGGGTCGCCGGTCTCAGCCACCATGGCAAGATTGTCGGCAAGACCATGCCGGCCCTGCTCGCCCACGCCAGTTTGAAAATCAAATTCGCAGGGGACATGCCGGCTGACCTATTCACCCAGTACACCAAGCGTTTTCCCAATGCTGAGCATGCCGGCCCGCGCTTGCAGGGCAAGCTGCAATCTCCCGCGCCAGGCGCCGCCAACCCCGCGCCAAGCGGCAAGATTTTCGCCGTGGCGCGGTTCTCCGTTCATCCCGGGCAGGAAGCCGCGTTCCGCGCCCTGGCGGAGGACTGCTTCGCCCATGTCGCGAACACGGAGCCTGCCACCAGCGGCTATGAATGGTTTCTGAACGAAGCCGGGACCGAGGCGCTGGTGCTGGACATTTATGACGACGCCCAGGCGCTCGCCGCGCATATGGCCAATGCCGGCCCGAAAATGTCCAAGATCCTCCCCCTGGTTACCAGCAAGGTACATATGTTCGGCGCGGTGCCAGGCCCGTTCCTGGCCAAATTCAAGCCCGAACTGGGCACCACCTATGGCGGCGCGTTGTTCCAGGGTATTCTCTGACCGTGCGCCGGCATCTTCCATTCCGCCAAGCTAGGCTTTATTGTGTTTCATCCCCAGCTCTAAATAAAAGGATCAGTCGTGACTTCAGAGAATTCCGGACAAACAATGGTTAAAGTTTGTCAGATGTCGGACCTTGAAGAAGGCGAGATTTTCCACGCCGAAGTGGCGGGGGCTGGCAATTTCGCGATCTATCTGGTGGAAGGCAAGGTTTACGCTTCCGACAATGTTTGCACCCATGGCGCGGCGACTCTGTCCGATGATGGATATGTTGAAAAATTCAACGTGATCTGCTCCTGGCACGATGGAGCGTTTGACATCCGCACCGGCGAGCCGACGGCCCTGCCCTGCATGGTCGCGCTGAAGACTTATCCTGTCGAAGTTAAGGACGACGAGGTTTTTCTCTCCATTTGACGACATGGGAGGCGCGTGGTGGTGAGAATCACCACGCCGATTCTGTTCAGGCTAAAAACGCGCGTATGGTGTTGATGAAATCTGCCGTGCGGTCGTGCTGGACCCAGTGTCCGGCATGCGCGAATATGTCGAGCCGGGCATTCTTGAGATGCGCCATCCGGCCATCCTGGTCCGGCGGTGTTGCCCAGCTATCCGCCCCGTAAACCAACAGCGTGGGGCAGGTGATCCGGCTCCATAAATATGCCAGCTCCGCCGGCCGCAGATCGTTCGGCGGGAACGAGCGCACATAATTATCAAACTTCCAGCTGAACGTGCCATCCTCGTTTTGGCTTACGCCATGATAGGTGAGGTGGCGCGCCTGCGCCTCGGAGAGATGCTTGTTCTCCGCATGCATGCGCTGAAATGCATCATCAATCGTCGCATACCGCTTGGGCTGCCGTGCCGAAAGCTTGCGCTGCTCATCCACCCACTCAACCATTCGCGGCACCACCATCTCCGGCTGCGCCTCGACCGGACCGTGCGGCATTGAGCCCATGCCCTCGATTACCACCAGATGGTTGACATTGCCTGGATACAGCCCCGCATAGCGGAGAGAGATATTGCCCCCAAGCGAATGCGCCACGATGGCAAGGGGCGCCAGTTTCAACTGATGAATCAGCTGCGCCAGATCATACACATAGGCCGCCATGGAATATTGGCCGTCATTGGTCCATGCGCTGTCGCCATGGCCGCGCAAATCAGGGGCGATGACGTGGTAGTCCCGGCATAGATCCCGCGCCACCCAATCCCAATTACGGCAATGGTCGCGCGAGCCATGCAGCAGAAGCAGAGGCGGCGCCTCGGGATTTCCCCAATCGGCATAATGCAGCCGGAGCCGCTGCGAGACATAGATATGCGATGACGGCCCGGTTGTGGACCTGTCGGTCACAGCTTGGTTCCGCCAGTATAGTTGGCCAGATCGGACGCAAGGTCACGCAGCTGTTTGGGAAATGTGTTGTAGCCGATTGCGGCTTTGCGAAGGTCCTGGTCTTCGCCGCTGTCAAACGCCAGCTTCGCCGTTCCGGTGTGAATGGCCAGATGCAGAGTCCGCCATAGGGTGAAAAACCGCATCCGCGCTTCGGAAACCGGCCGCCCGCCAGCCTCTATATATACCGACATGAACTCATCCCAGGGGATCAGCTTCTGCACCAAGTATTTGCAATAGGTTAAGTCCTCGGCGGGGTCACCCGTATGGGAAAACTCCCAGTCGAGCAAAGCTGTGAGATGGTCGCCCTCGCCCATCAGATTATGCAGGCCGGCATCGCCATGCACGAGCGCGCGTTCATTGCCGATGTCCTTCATCGCCAGCCGCAAATGCGCGAATGCCGCATCCATCAGCGGCTCAGGCGGCAGGAGGCGGTAACGGCCATAAAAATGATCAATCAGCGCGCGCACCGGATGCTCTTCACGCGCCCAGCGCAGCCGTTCGCTCAAGCCTGATGTGTCGATATCAACCGCATGCAGCTTTGCCAGCGTGGCGGCGAACGCGCGCAAAAAGGCTGGCGAGGCATCGCTGGTGAACAATGTTCCCATGGATTTTCCGCGGACTTTGCTGAAGGCGATAAATTTTCCGCCGATCGCGCTTCTCTGCTCTTCCAGCCATAGCGGCTGGGGCACCGGCAGGCCCGCCTGCCAGGCGGCGAGAATCACGGGATATTCCTCAACGACCGAAATGCCCGCTGAACCCAGCTCGAAATCCTTGCGCACCACAATCTCACGCGGGCCATCGGCCGTGGTGAAGTCAATCAAAATGGTTGCCTTCGAGCGGCCACCCGGGACCACGGTTACCCGCGTCGCGGTAATGGTGGGATCTTCCGGGAAACGGCCGCGCAGATACGTGGTGACATCATCAGGGGAAATCGCGAGCTCACCGACCGAGCTTGGACCGGTCTTCAAAACCCGGAGATTTTCAGCCACTTTGTCTTCCAGCGCGACACGGCGCCTGGCTTCGCCAGCGGCGATTGTCGCGATCAACGCCGGCAACTTGCCGTCATCATCCTGTGTATTCGCCAGCAAAACGGAAAGCGCTTGATTCCGCGCCTGCTCATCGGCGGAGGGTGCCTGCCCCAGCAGGCGCGCGACATCGCCCCAGAACAGCTCGCCCATGTCTGCGCCATCGGCCTCGGCGGCGAGGCGGGTTAAGAGCATGTCCATCAGTTCGGCGCGGAATTTGGTTTGCGGAGAGGTCAGCTCGGGTCTCACCTCTTCGCGGAAGGCCGAAAGCACAGCCCGCAGCTGCGGCCCCACGCGATTGTCAGCCCCGCTCATACCGGCCGCCCCACATAGGTTGGGAAGAAAAACTGACGCTCACGGTCAATATGCCGGTCCAGATACAGCCGCAGCGCCGCATGCACCTGCTCCACCCCTGGCTGGCCCTTGCGCGCGTGGCAGACCCGCAGCAGATCATCCAGCAAAAACCGTCCGCGCACATTCAGCGCCGAAAGCGCGGATACCGCCGGGTAGCCTTGGGCCATCGCCTTCACATCCGCGGCGAATCCCGCCAGCGCCGCGGTGAGCGCCACGTTTTCACTCGTTATTTCGCCGGCCAAGTTGAGATCCGCCGCCTCGGCCAGCACCGCCGCCAGGTCGTGATTATCTTCATACAGCATCGGCCCTTCCACGGGCGTGCGCGCCTGCAGATGACTCAATATGACATCGACACTGCGCAACGCGCTCGCCGCCCACTGGTCGCTCACCACCGGCGACACTTTTTCCCGCAGCGCCAGCTGCATCGCCTCGAGCATCTGCTCAACGGATGGTTTCATCGTTTCTCTCCTTAAGCGGCGGCATTTTCGGGACGGTACGGGCTCTTGCGCCAGCGTTCGACAATGGCTGCGGCCTCGTCAATCGGCTTGCCGATCATCATGCCCAGCAACTGCTCGAATAATTTCACCCGCCCATAGCCCAGATTCAGCCGGGCCACGCTCTTGTCGGAGCCATCCAGAAAGCTGCGCAGGCCATTGTTCAATGTCGGCACCGCTTTCCAAACTTCCCACACGCGGTAAAAATCCAGACTCGACTGATCAATGGAGAATCCGGCCGCCGCCTCGTAATGCGCGATTGTCGCTTTCGCGTCGCCCAATGTCAGCATCCCTTGCGAGAGCGCCCAATCCTGCGCCGGGTCACCCGCGAAGGCCAACTCCCAGTCGCTGAGCGCGGCGATTTTGTCGTCTTTCCAAATTTCCTCGCCCATGCCGTTATTGCCCTTGCAGAGCGAGATGCGGGCCGCATTTTTGGGCAGATTTTCTTCCAGCCAATAGGCCGCCTCAGTCACCAGGGGCATGGGGTCTGTGCGTAAGCCGCGCCATAGTCCGGTCCAACGCTCAAAGTCATGCCGGGAGGCCAGCGAGGGTGAGGCCGGCAGTTCGACAAATTCAGTGAATCCGTTGGCCGCCAGATCCAATGTGTGCAGCGCCGCCAGTTTTTCGGCATGCTCAAAGGCGATTCTCTGCCGCCGCGCCGCCGCTGCCGCCCCCTCGTCATACAGGCCGGGAATTTCGTTGGAGCCCTCGACCATCCGGCGCACCATCACCGGTCGGCCTCCGGTTACCTCTGGCGCCTGTTCAAACCAGAGCGGCTCGGCCACGGGCACCACGGTTTTGAAGAGATGGGACATGATCTTCCACTCATACTCCAAGGGCACCGGGCAGATCGGCCCGCCTTTGGAGTCAGTACGAAAAACATAGCCGCCCTCGGCATTTCCCTCCCTGGTCCATACCAGATATGTCTGGCGGGAAATTCCCGGAAATGTCTGTTTTACCTTAACGACCTGCGTATCCGCCCCCAGATGTTTCTGGAAATAGCCTTGCAGCGATGCTTCGTTGATCATTTTTGGCCCTTAAGCTGAACTAAATCGCCGATGGCAAACATCGGCATGTAGGCGGACCCGGTCACGCCATTAATTTCACAAACCGCCAGTTGCTCGCGATGCTTGGTCTTGCCGCGCGTGCCGTCGGGGAAGCCGATGAGCTCGGGGTCGGAGATGTCGTAGACATCCGTCTCGATCAGCAATTCCTTGCTGCGATACACGCCCTGGCCCTTGCCATCGTTAAACCCGCCATCAAATCCGCCGCCGCGATAGACCCATGGCCGGCCGACGGATTTTGCCCGCAGTTGCCATGTCTCGCCGTTGGCCAAGCCCAAATCCAACCCCATGGTATCGAACACCCGGGTCCCAGGTTTGAACACCACATCATGCGTAATGCTGGTTACGGCGATTTCCTCACCGCCCGCTGCACGCACCTCGCCCTCGGTATAAATACGCTTGCCGTCGCCTGACTCGATAAGCTGAATGCTGCCGCCCTGGGTGCCGTTGGAGAACCCCGCATGCACCAGAAACAGCCCCTTGCCCCCGGTGCGCGACGCCGAGGCCACGCCGCCGCCGACGGCGGTGCCTGTCTGCGGCTCAAACCCGCCAACACCAGGGCGCACGCCCCAGCTATGGTCGCGCCAGCCGAACCAATCGGCCGCGTCAAAGCGCTCGCCTTCGACTTCGATCCAGCCGCTGATTTTCGCGAGCTGGTTATAGCGCAGGTAGTCGGTGTGCAGCCGGCCATCCATACGGTCGTTATGCGGGTGCTCCAGCCGCGCCGGCAAGGATGCGCGATAGGTGATATCCATCGCCAGCGGGTAGCCCGCGCCTGGCTCGAGCACGAACCGCAACTCCTTGAATGGCTCCACCACGGTGAGGGAGAGCGGGCCGATCCGCGCGTCGCTTGCCGGCAAGGGCCGCAGCTGCTTCGTGAAGCGCACATTATATTGTTTACTCGACCGCGCCTGGACCATGAAGAAGCCTTCGGCCACGTTCATATTCTTGAAATATGTGATCCCGGCGAGAAACGCCGCTTCGCCATCGGGGCGGAAGCCGCCCATCAGCTGACGGTCATAGAAGCGGTGATCCGTGGTATTGACATGATCAAATGTTAAAGGCGCCTGATGATGCAGGCTTTCATCCAGATCCGTGAGCATCGCTTTCTCCCGTTGGTTTGCGGCGCGGTGAAGCGAGCCGGGCGCCAGTCTCTACCTTCGCGCAATTTTTATATGGAGTCTTGCCGGGAGGGTCAATATCTGATATACCTCCATATAATGCACTAGCGTTCTTATTTTATCCGAGCTTGATTCGGCACGACCAGCCTTGTGCGGAATTGTACAATGGCTCGGGATGCCGCTCCCAGACCTAAAATTGAGCCCGCCCGCTCCTGCCGTGAACCTGAAATTATGTGCAAGCACACTACTTACATTCGACAGCAATCCCGACTATACTTATGTATCGCTGTCACACAACAGTACCATAACCAACTTTAATCCAGGTTTCAGGATTAGACTTACTTTAGAGGCTTCGCGAAATGTCAGGTAAAAAAATAACTCTCAAGCCTGGACAATTCCGTTTGGGTTTTCTTGTGCATGACGTCTCGCGCCTGCGGCGTACCGTCATTGACAATGCGCTCAAGCCATTGGGCATCACGCGTTCACAGTGGTGGGTTTTGGCCAACCTTTCCCGCCATGACGGCGAGCCGACCATGCAGACTGAACTGGCGAAGGTGCTGGATATCGGCAAGGTCGCCCTGGGGGGCTTGCTCGACCGGTTGGAAGCCAATGGCTACGTTGCCCGCAAAGCCGACCCTACTGACCGGCGCGCCAAACGGATTGAAATGACACCCGCTGGCCGCTCGCTGCTGAGCCTGATGCAGGAACGGGCTACCTCCCTGAACCAGGAGACCATGCGCGGCATGACGAATGATGAAATCCTGCTGGCAGAGGATATCCTGCACCGGATGAAGCTGCGCCTCATAGAAATGAACAACCAGACGAAGCAAACCACCGACGACAAAAATGACGCCCCGGAAGCGCTGCTTTTAACCGACGAGCCCTGAGCAGCGCTTTGCACGGCGGAGACTCGTGAAGATGTCTCCGCCGTGATCTGACCGGATTGGCCGGGGCATGGGATACGCCAAAGACCGCCGCCCCGATGCGGCCGGCGCGCTTGCCACGGCCAGTTCTTGAGCAGCCGCGCCTCTGCCCGGATAATGCGCGCTCTATAAAAATAACCAGGCCAATATGGCCGGGGGAAATTCCAATAAGAAGGATCCGAGAAAATGGATGTAATGTTCGACGCGTGGCGTGCACGCTCACCCTTTTACAATGAGACCCATGAGGAAATTTCCCGGCTCGTGCGCCGATTCGTCCAAAAGGAGGTATTGCCGGATCTCGACCATTGGGAGGCAACCTGCGACACGCCGCGCGAACTGAACCGCAAGGCCGGAGAAGCCGGCATTACGGGGCTTGGATTTCCTGAACAATATGGCGGAACATCGGAAGGAATAGACGTCTTCCACAATCTTGTCTGCGCAGAGGAACTCGCCCTTGCTGGCGCAGGCGGCATACATTCAGTTTTGATGACCCATTTCGTCGCATTGCCACCGGTGCTTGCCATGGGATCTGATGAAATGAAGCAGCGCATTGCACCGGCTGTGTTGCGCGGCGAGAAAATTATGGCCCTTGGCGTTACTGAACCCTCAGGGGGATCGGACGTTGCCCGCATAAAAACAACGGCTGTCCGGCGCGGCGAGAAATATATTGTCAACGGCTCCAAGATGTTCATCAGCAACGGCATGCGGGCTGACTATTATGTCACCGCCGTGCGCACCGGCGGGGAGGGAATGAAGGGTATTTCCCTGCTTCTAATCGAAAAAGGTTCGCCAGGCTTTACCCAAACCAGGCTCGACAAAATGGGGTGGCATTGCTCGGACACTGCGGCACTTTATTTTGATGATGTCGAGGTGCCTGTTGAAAACCTGATCGGCCCTGAAAATGGCGGCTTTATCCGCATTCTCGAAAATTTCAACGCTGAACGGCTTGTCGCCGCGCAAAGCTGTTGCGGGCAGGCCAGGGTATGCCTCGCCGAAGCCGCTGAGTGGGCAAGGCAACGCTATACTTTCGGCAAGAGGCTGAGTGAGCATCAGGTTATACGAGTTAAACTGGCTGACATGCAGCGGCATATCGACACAACACAGGCTTTTGTTGATCTTTGCGCATGGCGTTTTCAGCAAGGCAAAATCGACGCCGCTGATTTCGCCCTCTTAAAGGTGCAGGCCACACGCACTTTCGAACTCGTCGCCCGCGAGGCCGCGCAAGTGCTTGGTGGCGCCTCTTACATCCGGGGCACAAAAACCGAACGCCTCTACCGTGAAGTTCGCGTCTACGCCATTGGTGGAGGATCGGAAGAAATTCTTCTTGACCTCGCAGGCCGCCAACTCGGCTACTGCTAAGCCAGCAAGTGCTAAAATTCAATGGCCAGCCTGAGCTTTGCAGCTCAGGCTGGCCGTTTGGTATTCGCCTTACAGGGTGGCGTTAAGCCGCCAATGCCGCCGAACTCTTTTGCAGCTCCGCCAACAGTTTCTGCTTCTCTTGCTCAAACTGCTTAACATTGCCGTCTTTGACCACGCCATAACCACGGATCATCTCAGGCAATTCGGCAATCCGTGTCACCAAGTTCTGTGTCGCCGGGGTCAACTGCCCCAGTACGCTGGTGATAAGTTCACGGTATTCGCCAATTAGCCGGCGCTCCATCCGGCGCTCCGCCGTCCGCCCGAAGACATCCAGTACGCCGCCACGCAAGCCTTTCAGTTTCGCCAGTATCTTCAACACATTAAACATCCAGCCGCCGATCGCGATCTTCTGCGGCTCACCGCCGCTCTTGCGCGGCTTGGCCAGGATCGGCGGCGCCATGTTGAATTCAAGCTTGAAGTCACCTTCAAATTGTTGCTTGAGATTTTTTATGAAATCGCCATTCGTATACAGTCGCGCGACTTCATATTCATCCTTGTAGGACATCAACTTGCTCAAATAACGAGCGACTGAAGCCGTTACTCGCAATTCGCCGCCCGGCACCGCTTTGGCTTCTGCATCACGCACTTGGTTGACAAAATCAAGATACTGCTTTGCCCAAGCGGGGTTTTGGTAATCGGTCAGATGCTTCACGCGCCGTTCAATCAGCGCGTCCAAAGTCAATGAAATCGGCTCCGCCGTATTTTCGACGCCACATTTTTCCAGATATGCTTCCAGCTTAGGCTCATCATGCGCGGCCAAGCGGCCCCAATTGAATACCTGGAGGGTCGCCTTCACCTGCGAACCATTGAGCTTGATCGCCTCTTCAATTGCCGGGATTGAAAGCGGCACCAGTCCTTTCTGCACGGCGAAGCCAAACATGAACATATTCGTGGTGATGCTGTCACCCATCAAGCGTGTCGCGATCGATGTCGCTGGCCTTTCCGCCAGATTCTCCGCCCCGACAATTCCACGCAGAACCTCAAGCTGCATTTGCGGATTCAATTGAATTGCATTGTTGGACTGGAACTGTGCTGTCGGCACGATATCGCTGTTCACCACTATCTTGGTATCCGGTGACACCATATCAAGCGTTTGCGCGCTCGCGGTTACCACCAGATCACATCCGAGAACGAGATCAGCCGAGCCACTCCACAGCCGCGGTGCGTGAAGCGCATCCGGCGAGTTGGCGATACGGATATGGCTGAGCACGGAACCGCCTTTCTGGGCCATCCCTGTCATATCCATCACGCTGGAACCTTTATTGTCGAGATGCGCGGCCATGCCGGCAATTGCCGCCACGGTCAGAACGCCGGTTCCGCCAATGCCGGTGAGCACGATATTATAAACCGGCTTCTCCGCAGGGGCTCCAGGAACTGGCAGCGTTTTGAACAAATCGGCCAATTCCGAGTCATTGAACACCGCGCCAAATTTACGTACCGCCCCCCCCAGTACACTGACGAAGGAGGGGCAGAAGCCCTCCTGACATGAAAAATCCTTGTTGCAGCTTGATTGGTCAATCTTCCGCTTGCGGCCAAACTCGGTATCAACCGGCTGAACGCTTACGCAATTAGATTTTTTGCTGCAATCACCACAGCCTTCACAGACATCCTGGTTTATGAACAGACGCTTTGCGGGGTCTGGGAACGTCTTGCGTTTGCGGCGGCGGCGCTTCTCCGCGGCGCATGTTTGATCGTAAATCAGGCCGGAAACGCCAGGAAGCTTTTGCATCTCCCGCTGCACGTCTTCCAGATCACGCCGGTGGCGGATGGTTGTGCCTGGCGGCCAGGTGATGCCGGCAGGATATTTATCCGGCTCGTCGGTGACGATGACTATCGGCTTCACACCTTCCCAGTACACTTGGTTAGCCAGCGCCTCGACGCTTAATTTACCGTCGACAGGCTGACCACCCGTCATCGCCACCGCATCATTATACAGCAGCTTGTAGGTCATATTAGCACCGGATGCGACCGCCGCACGGATGGCGAGAATACCGGAATGGAAATATGTGCCATCGCCCAAATTTTGAAATGCGTGTGGCACATCAACAAAAGAATGCAGA
>JAKBAQ010000158.1 GCA_021808985.1 Pseudomonadota bacterium | reverse complement strand
GCCTGGGGTCATGTCCGGGTTGGCGGCGAGGATGGCTTTGAAGGCGGGGGTGGGGTCGCCGTAGAGGTAGGAGTACCAGCCTTCCGTGGAGGCCTCGATGAAGCGGCGCACGAGGCTGGGGTCGGTCTGGACGAGTTTGCGGCTGGTGGCGATCAGGCTTGCGTAGCCGTCAAACCCGGAGCTGGAGAGGGTCATCACCACGGGCCATTGGCCGGTTTGCTTGTGGACGAGATAGGGCTCGGAGGTGACGTAGGCCTCCTGCACGGCGGTGGGGTTGGTGAAGAAGGGCGCGAGGCTGAAGCCGTAGGGGCGCAGCTGCGAATCGGAATAGCCGTATTTGGCGCGCAGGTAGATCCACCAGCTGGCGCGTGTGTCGGAGCTGACGGCGATCGGCTTGCCTTTCAGCTCGGCGAAATCATCCTCGCCGACGCCGGGATGGGCCATTAATATGTCAGGGTCTTTCTGGAAGCCGGCGGCGACGGCGACGAAGGGGATGTGCTCCTGCGCGAAGTTGAGCGCCAGGAAGGCGTTGGAGGTGATGTCAAACGTCAGGCGGCCGGCGACCAGGAGCTCCGCGTTGTTCACGTTCGGGCCGCCTTCCTGGATGGTGACGTCCAGCCCGTATTTTTTGTAAATGCCGGTGGCGAGGGCCTGGTAGTAGCCGCCATATTCGGGCTCGGCCACCCAGTCCAGGCCGAAGGTCACCTTGTCAGCCGCGTGGGCGGCGGTGGCGAGGGACAGGCTGGCGGCGAGGATGGCGGCGATTTGGACCAGGCGGGGCATTGGGAGTCTCCTTGGGGCTTGAGCAAGGGGCGGGCGCCGAGCAAAGTAGGGTGGGTGGCGTCGTATCGTCGCGAAATGTTATTGAAATCAGGGATTAGCATGAGTGAGCCACGGATCAAGGCGGGAATCTGGGTGGCGGCCGCGCTGCGGATGGGCAGCGCGGACAACAAGCCGGGCGTGGTTATCCGCAAGGGGGATGCCGATGCGGGCGGCGTGCTGGTGATTTTGCGCGGGCGGAGCGGCAATATGGTGCTGACACAGTTTCGCGAGCCGGGCGGGGCGCTGGCCTGGATGCGCGGCACCGGGCCGGAGCCGGTGAATGAGGAAGCCACCGACGCCTATGTGAGGAAGCAGGTTTCCTATGATCCGGACTTATGGGTGCTGGAGTTTGACGCGGCGGATTATCTGCCGCCGTTCGAGGGCAGGCTGGTTTAGCACTACAAGCCGTTGGCCTTGCGCATGGCCGCGGCCAGGGCCGGGTTTTCCCGCGAGACGCCGGCCAGGGCGCCGATTTGGTCTTGCTTCAGGCGGTTCTGGCTGAGCTTGTTTTTGCCCTCGAGCAGGGTGATGCGCAGGGTGATGCCGATGATGCCCTTCAGCTGGCTGGCGATGAAATCAGCCGGGGCGTCGGCGACGGCCCAGGGGGCGGGACGGCCGCTCTCATGGTGGTTGGTGAGGCGGGTGACGATGGCGAGGAGCTCTGCCGGGTCTTCGGTGATTTCCAGCTGCCCGGTGGCGTGGACGGCCTGATAGTTCCAGGTTGGCACCACTTTGCCGGTTTCGGCCTTGGTTGGGTAAAAAGAGGGGCTGATATAGCCGTCGGCGGCGGTGAAGATGGCCAGCGAGGGGGCGGTGGGGTCGAATTCACGCCAATGCGAGTTGGCGCGGGCGACGTGGCCGATCAGGCGGTTTGGCGCCTCGAACAGCAGGGGCAGGTGGGTGGCGAGCAGGCCGGATTTGCCGGGCGAGATGAGCACCGGCAGCGAGGCGGCGCGCATGATGGCCTGGAGCTCGGCGGGGTCGTTCTCGGTGAAGGCGGGGGGGTTGTACATGGTTTGAATGGTCATGGCGCCCTGAGATGTTGCAGGTAATGCTCCAGCAGCAGCGTGGCGACGGGGCCGGGATGGCCGTTGCCGAGGCTGACGCCGTTAAGCCGGGTGATGGGTTTGACGAAGGAGGTGGCGCTGGTGAGGAAGATTTCGCGCGCGGTGCGCAGAGCCTCCAGCGTGAAGGGGGTTTGCGCGAAGGGGATGTCGGCGTTGCGCAGAAGCTCCAGCACCGCCGCGCGGGTGCAGCCGGGCAGGATGCTTGGGCCGAGCGGGCGGGTGCGCAGCGTGCCGGCGGCGTCGACGATCCATACGTTGCTGGCGGCGCCTTCGGTGATGAGGCCTTCGCTGTCGTACAGGATGGCCTCATAGGCGCCGGCGAGCCGGGCTTGCTGGCGGGCCAGCACGTTGGGCAGAAGGTTGGTGGATTTGATGTCGCAGCGCGCCCAGCGCTCATCGGGCAGGGTGATGGCGGCGGCGGCCCAGCTTGCGATGTCAGCCGGGGGGGCGGGGCGGGGACGCGCGGTGATGACCAGGCTGGGGCGCACCGGGATGGTGGGGAAGGGATGGTCTCGCCGGGCGGTGCCGCGGGTTATCTGCATGTAGACGAGGCCGGTGCTCACGCGGTTGCGGCGCAGCACCTCGCGGATGATGACGCGCAGGGCGGCGGGGGCGAGCGGCTGGCGCAGACCGATTTCGCCCAGGCTGCGGGTGAGGCGGGCGAGGTGCAGGTCAGCGTCGGCAAGGTGGTGGTTGTGGACGTAGAGCACCTCGTAGATGCCGTCGCCGAACTGGAAGCCGCGATCCTCGATATTCACGGATGCCGCGCGCAGCGGGAGGTAGCGTCCGTTCACATAGGCGATCGCGGCCATGGCGCTAGATCAATGTTGGGTTGGATCGAATCGGCGGATTCGACCCAAGCCAATGAAACTGATTTTAAAAATATGGCTGGAGCAGGATTGACGCAAGGTGATCAGGCTCCAGCGGGGCCGCGCTTTGGGGGGTGTGGGCTGGCGGGAGGGGCGCGGCGGCATTGAAGGGTTCTCGCGGTGTTGGGTGGGGTCAGACGGCGTCTTCAGCGGCGGCCATGGCGTGGGCGAACTGCTCGGGCGGGAGGTAGGCGGCCAGGACTTCCTCGGGGTGGCCGTCAGCCTTGATCTGCCCGCTATCCATCCAGATGACCCGGTTGCACCAGCGCAGGATGACATCGGCGTTATGGGAGGACAAGACGAGGATTTCCGCGCCGCGCACCATGGTTTCCAGGCGGTGGCGGGCCTTGGCCATGAAGGCGGCGTCACCGGCCAGGATCCATTCATCCATGAGGAGAATCTGCGGCTTGATGGCGGTGGCCAGGGCGAAGCCGAGGCGCACGATCATGCCTGAGCTGTAGGTGCGCACGGGCAGCTCCAGGAACTGGGCGAGCCCGGCGAAGGCGGCTACGTCAAGCTGCAGCTGCTTGATCTGGGCTTCGTTGAGCCCGTTGAAGAGGCCGCGCAGGCGGATGTTCTCGCGGCCGGTCATTTCCAGGTTCATGCCCTGGTTGGCGTCAAGCAGGGCGGTGACCGCGCCGTCAATGACGATGCGGCCGCGTACCGGCTCGTAAATGCCGGCCATGCTGCGCAGCAGGGTGGTCTTGCCGGCGCCGTTGGCGCCGATGAAGCCGAGGCGCTCGCCGCTGCGCAGGGAGAAGGAGACATCGCGCAGTGCCTCGACCACCAGACGGTGCTTGCGGTCTTCGCCCAGGCGGCCGGAGGCGGCGGCGAACACGGTTTTCTTCAGGCTGCGGCTCTCGCCATGATAGAGCGGGAAGCGGACGGAGACGTTCTCAATGCGCAGCTGGGCCATGGCTACACCCAATAGGCGATGCGCGCGCGCGTGCGGGCGAAGACGGCGCCCGCCAGCAGCACCAGGGCGGCGGAGTAGCCGAGTGCGGCGGTCCAGGCGGCGTGGTTGAGCGGGCCGCCGAGCAGGGGGGCGCGCATGATTTCAAGCAGGGCGTAGAAGGGGTTCCAGGTTACCAGCACATCGCTGAGGCCGCGATGAGTCAGCATCGCGGGGTTCCACATGATGGGGGTGATGTAGAAGGCGATTTGCACCACGCTGGCGACGATTGGCGGAATGTCGCGAAAGCGGGTGCCGAAGGCGCCGAGCAGGAGGGTGAGGGCCATGGCGTCAACCACCCAGAGGGCGGCGGCGGGGAGCAGGCTGAAGCTGGCCAGGCTGGGCACGGTGTGGAACACCGCGAAGACGACGGCGATGACGACGATGTTGTGCGCCAGCACCAGGATGTTGCGCAGGACCGCGCGGGCGGCGTGCAGGGAGAGCGGCATGCGCATCGCGCGGATCATGCCCTCGGACTGGGTGAAGCAGATGCAGCCGTCGGACGTGACGGTGCTGATGAAGTTCCACAGCACCAGGGAAATTGAGAGGAACGGCAGATAGGCCGAGATGTTCTGGTGGAACAGGCGGGAATATAAAAAGCCGATGGCGCCGATCATCACCGCGGTGGAGAGGGTGAGCCAGAAGGGGCCGAGCAGTGAGCCGCGGTAGCGCAGCCTGATGTCGAGGAGGCTCAGGGTCCAGACCAGGGGCCAGAGGCGCAGTGTTTCGGCAAGGTCAGCCCCGGCGAGGGCGAGGCGGCCGCGCCAGCTACGGCTGGCCATGATGGTGACCGGCCGGCCAGATGTGTTGGCGGCGTGAGAAATCTCAACCGCGGCCTGCCCCTGGTCTGGCGCAATCATGTTCATCCCTTCGCGATAGCGGAATGGCGGGGCAGCATCAACCGCCTGGGGGCACATGACAAGTTGTTAAGCCGTTCTCGCGAATTATTGAGGACGCACCACGGTTGCCGCGGCTTCGGCGATGCTGACCCGGGTGCCCGGCGCGAAGGCGGGCTGGCCGGGCTGCGGGGTTTCAACCACGGAGACGATGCTGGAATCCTGACGGCGGATGATGACTTCCTGGGCGGGCGGAGGGTCGCTGGCGGGGGGTTGGCCGAGGCTGGTGAGCACAAGGCTGAGCGCGGTGTTTTTGGCGGAAACATTGACGGCGCGCACGGCGACCACGGTGCCGCTGCTCATGCGCCCGTTGAGCGGAGAGGTTTGCGCCGTGGGCCGCAGGGCGGGCTGCGCGGCGCAGCCGGCGAGCAGGGGCAGGGTGCTGAGCAGGAGCAGGCAGATGTTTTTCAGCGGGGCGGAGGAGGGGTGGCGCATGCGCCTGTGTATCATCGCGGGCCGGGGCGAGATAGCGGGGCGGGGCGGAAGTTTTCCTTGCTGTAACTTATGTTCTAGCTTAATGGGTTACGGTGCCTTGTTTAAGCCGTTATTGAGCAGGATACGTGCAAGATGACGGCAGCATGCGAAAGCCGCGCGCAGCGGCTTTGGTGATGTGGTTTGTCTGATGCGTGGCCGCCTGATCTGCCCGCGCAATGCTGGAGGCCCGTGGCGCGCGAAGCCGCCGCGTGGCTGACGGCGAGAAAAGTGGAGGCTTGGGTTGTGAGCGCAAAAGACCGTTTCTGGCCTGTGGTGGCGGGGCCTGGCTATTATGGCAGCCGCGTTAGGCTGGCGCTGGGCTGCGCCGGGCTGGCCCTGCTCTCGGCCTGCGCGGGCGGCGCGCAGACCGCGCAGACGGGATATTCATTGGACTATTACCGCACCCATGCGCATGGGAATTACGCGCCGCCGGGCCCGCCGAGCGACCCTTGGGGGCCTTATATAAGCCTTGCGGCCACGCGGTTTGATGTGCCGCAGACCTGGATACGCCAGGTTATGCGCGTTGAATCCGGCGGGAATGAGTATATTGACGGGCAGCTTACGGTTTCCGCCGCCGGGGCGATGGGGCTGATGCAGCTGGAGCCCACGACGTATCAGGAGATGGCCTCGCGCTACGGGCTGGGGGAGGATCCGTTCAACCCGTATGATAATATCATGGCGGGGACCGCTTATATTCATGAAATGTACCAGATTTACGGCTCGCCGGGGTTTCTGGCGGCGTATAATGCCGGGCCGGGGCGGCTGGATGACTACATGAACTACCATACTCCGCTGCCGGAAGAGACGATCAACTATGTCGCCATGATCGCGCCGAATATTCAGGGATATTATCCGGTGCACCGCTCCGAGGCTGACCAGCTGGCTTTGAACACGCTGCCCGCCTCCGAGGTGCCGGGGATTCTGCCGCCGGGCTTTACCCCGGATGCGCCGGCACCGCATGTGCAGCAGAACCCGCTGGCGCCGGAGGAGGTTGCCTCGATCGCGCCGCCGGCGGCGCCGGTTTCGGCGGTGTATTCACCCGCGCCGGTGGCCGCGGCGCCGATTGCCGCGCCGGCGCCCATTCCCGAGCCGCCGCCGCCGCCCGCGCCGCATCCTTCATTCTCCATCATACCCGCGGCGATGGCCGACACCACGGCGCCGCCGCCGCGCTACCAGCCGCAAGCGCAGCCGCATTATCAGGCGCAGGCCCAGCCAAGGCCGCAGCCTGATTATGTGCCGGCCGCCAGCCATGGCTGGGGGATTCAGGTTGGCGCTTATGACACGCCCTCCAACGCGCGGGCGGCGCTGGGGCTGGCTGAGCTTTCCGCGGTGCAGATGCTGGTGAACGGACGGCCTATTGTGATGTCAGTGACGAGTGAGGGGCATGTGGAATACCGTGCCCGCGTGGTGGGGCTGCAGCGCGCGGATGCGGTGGATGCCTGCAGCCGGCTTTCCAGCGGGCCGACAGGGTGCATGG
>JAKBAQ010000157.1 GCA_021808985.1 Pseudomonadota bacterium | reverse complement strand
GCCGGTGCGGCCCTGGCCGGTGATGAGGATGGGGGCGATGATTTGCTCATCCTCGATTTCAGGGTGGCGGCGGTAGGCGTCCTCGACCTGGAGGCGGCCCTCGAGCAGCATCAGCATGTCGGAACGGGTCATGATGCGGCCCATCAGGTTCAGGTCGGCCTCGTCGTCGAGGCCACGGCAGATCAGCTCAAAGGGTTCGCGCCAGTCGTCGCTGCCGAAATCGCTGAGGCCGGTGTTGGAGACGGCGGCGGCGATGAGGGAGCTGGAATCGAGCGGGACGATGCTTTTGATGTCAAGATGCTTGCCCTCGTCGTTGATTTTCATGACCCAGTCAGGGCGGCCTGGAGGAGTCCAGCTGATGCGGCGCTGATTTGAGAGTTCCATGGCTGATTAACCTTCCTCCTTTGATTTTGTACCTCACATTTATAGGTCTATGACGAATTGTCAATAAGCGTACTACATTGACAGCGCGGGGGAACCGCGCGAGATTGGGCAAAACCAAGAGGAAGCCAGCACATGAATGAAATGAGCACAGCCGCCACGCCCGCCTTGAAGGAGGCCTGGGAGCGTTTTCATGCAGCGCAGCGGGAGGTGCTGAGCTGGATGGAGGAGAGCGAGCGCTTCAAGACCGTGCCGCAGCACCGCGCGAAGGCTTACCACACCATGATGGAGGCGCTGGCGATGTGCTATAATTTCGCGGTGGCGCCGCGGATGCATAATCCGCGCCTGTTCGTGAACACGGGCTGGCAGACGGAAATGTACACGCTGGGGCAGAACGGGCCGGACCTGCATTATGCGGTGACGTTTCTGGACGGGCGCCAGACCTACCGGCTGAAAGGCAATTACGGCGATTGCGTGCTGATTCTGGCGCAGGTGCTCAACCATCTCTCGGGGCATCCGGACTCGCGGGCCATTGGCAATTATGATTTTTCGACCTTCGAGATCGGCGCGGATGGGTCGTTCGAGTTCATCCTCAGCGCCGATGAGCACGAGGGCAACTGGCTGAAGCTGGACCGGGAGAGCCCGTATCACTTCCTGCTGTTCCGCCGCTTCATGGGGGATTGGGGCGAGCGGCCTTGCAGCATGCAGATCGACCGGATTAGCGAGATTGCGGATGATTATTATGACGCCGATGAGTTTGACGAGGCGGCGATGGCGGCGCGGATAGACCGGGCGAGCGCGTTTTTGCGGTATCTGATCCGCGACTTCAATATCAACCTCTATGAGTTTTATACCAGGAATGGCGGCGGCTTTAACCATATGGCGTTTCTGCCAGGCACGGTGACGAGCCAGGTTGGCAGCCCCTCCTCCAACTATGCGATGGCGGTGTTCGACCTGGCGCCGGATGAGGCGCTGGTGATCGAGCTCGACCAGCTGCCGGATGGTGTTTACTGGTCGTTCCAGGCGGGGGATGTGTGGTCGCGCTCGCTGAACTACACCTACCGCCAGACCTCGATTAACATGCGCCAGGCGGCGGTGGATGCGGATGGCGGCTTCAGGGCCGTGGTGGCGCACAAGGATCCGGGGGTGGCCAACTGGATTGATACGACCGGGCATTTGCAGGGCACCGTGGTGTTCCGCAACTATCGCGCGAGCCGCGAGCCGGTGCCTTCGACCAAAAAGGTTAAATTCGACGAGCTGGGGAGCGTGCTGCCGGCGGGAACCGCGAAAATGTCAGCGGCGCAGAGGGCGGAGGCCTTGCGCAAACGCCGCGCAGGGCTTTTGAAGCTGCACGGCGAGTGACGCCGGATATGCAGGAGCAGAATTTTGGGACACAGACTGCCAGACGACCCCGCGCTGTATTTTGAGACGCATGTGTTCGTGTGCGGCAACCGCAGGCCGGAGGGCCATGAGCGCGGCTGCTGCGCGTCGAAGGGGGCGGAGAAGATCCGCGACTATATGAAGGCGCGGGTGAAGGAGCTGAAGATTGGGGGCGTGCGGGTGAACCAGGCGGGCTGCCTGGACCGCTGCGAGCTTGGCCCCTGCGCCGTGCTGTACCCCGAGGGGGTGTGGTACCGGCTGGATTCCTTCGCCGCGGTTGAGCAGGTGCTGGAGCGGCATATCCAGGGCGGCGGGCGCGTGCCGGAGATGATGCTGCCAGAGGCATGACGGGGGAGCTGTTTCCGCCCGACATGCCGGGGCTTTTGCGGCTGTGCGGATTTGCGGGCGGTGAAGAGAGGGCGCTGCTGGACGCGGTGGAGGCGCTTGCCGCCGTGGCGCCGTGGCGGCGGGTGATGACGCCGGGCGGCAAGGCGATGTCTGTACAGATGAGCAATTGCGGCGCGGTGGGGTGGATTTCTGACCGGCGGGGCTACCGCTACAGCGCGCTGGACCCGCTGAGCGGGCGGCCCTGGCCGCAGATGCCGGGAATATTCAGCGCGCTGGCGGGGCGCGCGGCGGCGGCGGCGGGGTTTGCCGGGTTTGCGCCGGATGCCTGCCTGATTAACCTGTACCAGCCAGGGGCGCGCATGGCGCTGCACCAGGACCGCGATGAGGCGGATTTCACGGCGCCCATCGTATCGCTCTCGCTTGGCCTGCCGGCGGTGTTTTTGTGGGGCGGGGCGGCGCGGACGGACAAGGCCGCGCGCGTGACGCTGCATAGCGGCGATGTGGTGGTGTGGGGCGGGGCTGAGCGGCTGTATTTTCATGGTGTGGCGCCGCTGCGCGAGGGGGTGCACCCGTTGCTGGGGGCGCGGCGGATTAACCTGACATTCCGCAAGGCGCTGTAGCGAACACGGTTGCGGGCCAGGACCGCCATGGCCCTGACCCGCGCGCATGTTTTGTTTTGGCGGCCGGGACGCGCTGGCCCCGGCCGGTGAGGCTGATGATTCCGCTTATTCCTCGGCCACGATATCGGAGACCAGCAGACCGTAGCCGGAGGGGCGGTAGAAGATGATGCCGATGAGCAGGCCGCCGATGCCGACGATCTTCACGGTGAGGTTGAAGGTGGTGATGGCGTAGATGCCGAGGCCGATGAGGGCCAGGGCGCTGAGGAGGGGGAAGACCGCGTAGTGGATGAAGTTCCAGAGCGAGGTTTTGTAGCTGTCACGGTATACCCAGGCGCAGACCAGACCGGCCAGGCCGTAATAATAGCAGACCTGCACGGCGATGGCGCTCACCGAATCGCCCAGGATGGTGGCGATGGAGGGCATGAAGCTGGAGATGAGGATCATGACCAGGCCGACGACCAGCAGCAGGTACATGGTGCGCACCGGCGTGACCGTTTTGGCGTGGACCAGGGCGAAGAAGGTGGGAAGCGCACGGTCTCGGCCCATGGCGAAGAGGGTGCGGGAGAATTGCAGCATCGTCGTCTCGAGCGTGGCGACCGAGGAGAGGATGAGCGCCAGGGAGGCCGCGTAGCCGCCCGCCTTGCCCAGACCCGCGGCGAGCGCGACATGGTAGATGAGGTTGTCGGAATAGCCGGAGGATTCGGTGAGGGTGAACATCATCAGCGCCGCCACCGTGAAGGCGACGAAGGAGGCGATGGTGACGAAGATGCTGAGAAACCCGCCCTGGCCGGCGGCGTTGGGGGTTTCATCCTTGGTTTCCTCGGCGAGGTTGCAGGTGACATCCCACCCCCAATAGAGGAAGACGACCACCAGGGAGGAGGACACGAAGGCGCCGGGCGCATAATTGAAGCCGAACCAGGACCAGGAGAAATGCGTGACCGCGCCGGAGGTGCCGGTGTGCATGAAGGCCGCGATGGAGATGACGAAGAGGATCAGCAGTTCGATCGAGCTCATCACCACCTGGATTTTGCTCGTGAGCTCAATGCCGGCGATGAGCACGGCGCCGATGCCCAGAAACCAGAGCGCGCCGAGGAAGGTGGTCAGCACCACGTTGCTCGCCAGGGAGGGGTCGAAGAGGTCGATGGTCGCGGTGCCGAGCGGCACGCTGCCGGTGACCATGAACACCATGGCGGCGATGAGCAGCGCCCAGCCGGAGAAATAGCCGAAAAACCCGCCGAAGACGGATTTGGTCCATTCATAGGCGGCGCCGGCATTGGCCATTTTGTCGTTGAGGCCCTTATAGGCGACGGCGATGCCCAGCATGGGCACCGCGAAGACCAGCAGCGCGTTGGGCGAGACCGCCCCGGCCGTGGCGAGCAGGCCCGCGATGGCCACCGCGATGGAGAAGCCCGGCGCGGAGCCGGCGATGCCCATGATGATGGACTCGAAAAACGATAGAGAGTTTGCTTTTAGTTTTGTACTCATCGTAGCCCCCTTATATTTCGATATGCAGATCTAAGTTTTTGGCAGTTGCTGGGTGATGCAGTGGATATTGCCGCCGCCCAGAAGAATTTCACGCGCAGGCACCATGATGATCTCCCGCTCGGGGAACAGCCGGGCCAGTATGGCCTGGGCTTGCGCGTCCGTTGCGACACCGAAGCATGGTGCAATTACCGCGCCGTTCGCAATATAAAAATTGACGTAGGAGGCCGCGAGGCGCTCGCCGGCCGCGCGGTTCATGCCGTTTTCGGCGTGATCAATGCCGGCGGCCTCCTCGGCCGAGATGAACATCGGTTCGGGCATGGGGATATGTTCAACCGTGAGCGGACGGCCCTTGGAGTCGCGGGCGGCGCGCAGGCGGGCGTCGGCGGCGCGGGAGATGGCGTAATGCGGGTCCGCGGGGTCGTCGCACCAGGTGAGCAGGACGGTGCCGGGGCGGATGAAGCAGGCCAGATTATCAATATGGCCGCCGGTTTCATCGCCGGGGACGCCATCGCCCAGCCAGATGACGTGCGAGGCGCCGAGATAATCCTTCAGCACCCGCTCCATCTCCTGGCGGGTGGCGCCGGGATTGCGGTTCTCGTTGAGGAGGCAGGACTCGGTGACGAGGACGCTGCCTTCGCCATCGACATGGATGGCCCCGCCCTCGATGATTTTGGGCGCGCGGAAGCGACGGGCGCGCTCCAGCTCGAGCATTTTGGCGGCGACCTGGTCGTCCAGATCCCACGGGAAATACAGGCCGCCTTGCAGGCCGCCCCAGGCGTTGAAGGGCCAGTCCACCCCGGCCAGATCTCCGGCCGGGTTGAGCAGAAAGGAGGCGCCGACATCGCGCGCCCAGGAATCGTTGGTGCTGACCTCGATGAGGCGCACCTCGGATGGCAGCATCGCGCGGGCATGGGCGAATTGGCGGGCGCTGACGAGCATTGTCACCGGCTCAAACCGGGCGATGGCCGAGGCCACCGCGGTGAAGGCCGCCTGCGCGGGCTTGGCGCCCAAGCGCCAGTTATCGGGCCGCTCGGGCCAGATCATCCAGCAGCCCGCGTGCGGCGCCCACTCGGCCGGCATGGCGAAACCAAGTTCGCGCGGCGTGGTCATGTGCATGGCTCCTTACCGCGCGCCGTGAGTGTGTTTGCCGTCCAGTGTCAGCAACGGGGTGTAGAGTTCTGGGCGGCGGTCTCGGAAGACGCCCCAGGAGGCGCGGATATGGGCCAGGAGGTCGAGGTCGAAGGTCGCGGTGAGGATGGTCTCCTCCGCGCGGCCGGCCTCGGCGATTTTGGCGCCTGTGTTGTCAGCGATGAAGGAGGAGCCATAAAAAGTGATGGCCGTGCCGTGAGCGCCGGGCTCGGTGCCGATGCGGTTGGAGGCGACGAGCGGGGTGAGGTTGGCGGCGGCGTGGCCCTGCATGGTGCGCTGCCAGTGGCCGCTGGAATCCAGGGTGGAATCCTGCGGCTCGGAGCCGATGGCGGTGGGGAAGAAGAGCAGCTCCGCGCCCATGAGCGCCATGGCGCGGGCGGTTTCGGGGAACCACTGATCCCAGCAGATGCCAACGCCGATGCGGGCGTATTTGGTGTCCCACACCTTGAAGCCGGTATCGCCGGGGGAGAAATAGAATTTCTCGGAATAGCCCGGGCCGTCGGGGATGTGGGATTTGCGGTAGTAGCCGAGATTGGCGCCATCGGCATCGAGGATGACGATGGTGTTGAAGAAGCTCTGGCCCGCGCGCTCAAACACCGAGATGGGCAGCACGACGCCTAGCTCCCTGGCGATGGGCGCGAAATGTTTGACCGCCGCGTTCTCCTCCAGGGGTTTGGCCAGACCGAAATAGGCGTGGATCTGGTCCTGGCAGAAATAGGGGGATTCAAACAATTCCTGAATGAGGATGATTTGCGCGCCCTGGGCGGCGGCGGCGCGGACCAGTTTTTCGGCCCGCGCGATGTTTTCCGCCGTGTTGGCTCCGCAGGCCATTTGCGTGGCCGCGACTGTGACGTTTCTCATGCTGTCTCCAGATAGGCGTCATATTCAACGTCGGAAATGCGCCGGCGCATCTCGTTCACTTCCTGGCGTTTGCAGGCGGTGAAGACACGCTGGAAGTCCGCGCCGAAGATGCTGGCGATGTATGGAGAGTCCGCGAATTTATCGAGCGCGGCGGACCAGGCGATGGGCAATGAGGGCGCGCTGGGGCTGCGCCGCTCACCGAAGGTTTCAGCGCCGGGGTCGGCTTTGGTTTCGATCCCGTTCAACGCCGAGCCGAGCAGCGAGGCGAAGGCGAGATAGGGATTGCAGTCAGCGCCGGCGACGCGGTGCTCAATGCGCGAGGCCTGGGGATCGGCGGTGATGACGCGCATCGCCGCCATGCGGTTATCGTG
>JAKBAQ010000156.1 GCA_021808985.1 Pseudomonadota bacterium | reverse complement strand
TCCATCCGTGACATGCTGGAAGCGGCGCGCGCTCTGGGGCAGGAATTCGGCGCCCTGCGGCTGATGGGCGGCGGCGCGCGCAGCGCCACCTGGCGGCGGATCATCGCGGATGTGACCGGCCTTGCCGTGGAGCGCACGGCGGCGGGTGATGCCTCCTTCGGCGCGGCGCTGGTGGCGGGGGTCGGCGTGGGGGTGTTCACCTCACCCGCGCAGGCGGTGGACCGCTGCGTCCGGCTGGTGGACAGCATAACGCCCGACCCGGCGGCCCACGCCGCCTACACCCGCCTGTTCACCCTTTATAAGGACGCGCAGGCAGGGCTGGTGGAGGTCAACCACCGGCTCTGGGATTTATAATCGCAAAAGTTTTTTTGGGGCTGGCCCTTTTTTGCAAAAAAGGGCCAGATTCTTGGGGAGCTTTTTATAAAAAGCTCCCCAAACCCCGCAAAAATTTTTAATAATTTCAGTTTGTTATAAGGGAACTTACCCTAAGCTGCGGTGCCGCCGACCGTGAGGCCGGAGATCTTCATGGTCGGCTGGCCCACGCCCACGGGCACGCCCTGGCCGTTCTTGCCGCAGGTGCCAACGCCTGGGTCCAGCTCCATGTCATCGCCGATCATCTCCACCTTGGTCAGCGCGTCCGGCCCGTTGCCGATGAGCGTGGCGCCCTTAACCGGGGCGGTGATCCGGCCATCCTCGATCATATAGGCCTCGGAGGCGGAGAAGACGAACTTGCCGGAGGTGATATCCACCTGCCCGCCGCCGAAATTAACCGCATAAAGCCCGCGCTTGATGCTTTTTATCATGTCGTCCCGGCGCGCGCCGCCGGCGAGCATGATGGTGTTGGTCATGCGCGGCATGGGGGCATGGGCGTAGGATTCACGCCGTCCGTTGCCGGTGGCGCGCATGTTCATCAGCCGGGCATTCTGGCGGTCCTGCAAAAAGCCGGTGAGGATGCCGTCCTCGATTAAGACGGTGCGCGAGGTGGGGGTGCCTTCATCGTCAATCGTCAGCGAGCCGCGGCGGTTGGCGATGGTGCCGTCATCCACCACATTCACCCCCCTGGCGGCGATGCGGCTGCCCATCAGCCCGGCGAAGGCCGAGGTTTTCTTGCGGTTGAAATCGCCCTCCAGCCCGTGGCCGATGGCCTCATGCAGCAGAATGCCGGGCCAGCCTGCGCCCAGCACCACCGGCATTTCGCCGGCGGGGGCGGGAATGCTCTCAAGGTTCACGGCGGCCTGGCGGATGGCCTCGCGCACCGCGCCCTGCCAGTAGCCGGGGTCGATGAGCGGGGCATAGGATGTGCGCCCGCCCGCGCCATGGCTGCCGGACTCGCGCCGCCCGTTTTCCTCCAGCACCACCGATATGTTGAGCCGCACCAGGGGCCGCAGGTCGGCCATGCGGGTGGCATCGGCGCGGATGATCTCGATGGCCTGCCACTCGCCCGCGATGCTGGCCATCACCTGCGCAACCCGCGGGTCAGCCGCGCGGGCGAAGGCGTCAATCTCCTGCAACAGCCCGGCGCGGGTGGCGAAGGGCATTTCCGCCAGCGGGTTCAGCCCGGCATACAGCGCGGCGGGCGCGGCGGCGGGGCTGGCGGCGGTTATGGAATGCTCGCGCGCCCTGGCGGCCTTGATGGTGGCGGCGGCGCGGGCCAGGGCTTCATCGGTTATCTCGCCGGCATGGGCGTAATAGCTGGCCTCGCCCAGCACCGCGCGCAGGCCAAAGCCGCGCCGTGTGTCAAAGCTCGCGGCGCGGATGCGCCCGTCATCCAGGCTGATGGACTCAGACTCCCGGTATTCCAGGAACAGCTCTCCATCGTCCGCCCCCTCGGTCGCGGTGGCGATGTGGCGCGCGGCGGCGTGCGGGTCCAGCCCGTCAGTGCCGTGGAAGAGTGTGGTGGCGGTGGCGAGGGCTTCGGACAATTATTCGGCTCCAACGGCAAATGATGGGCTGAGCACGCCCACCGGCACGGCGCCGCGCAGGCCGTGCCGGGCGGCGGCGGTGGCGCCAAACAGCAGCACGGCGTTCAGTTCATGGACATAGCCAAGCTGCGGCGCGGCCAGGATAAGGGTGGTCATCCCCAGCACGTATTGCAACGCCACCAGGGCGGCGACGATGAGAAAATTGTCGCGCAGGCCGGGCGGCAGCGGCGCGCGCAGGCCCAGCGTGGCGGTGCCGAGCACGGTGAGCGCGGTGATGGTGGCGAGCAGCCGGTGGCAGAACTGCACGGTGGCCTTATTGGCGATGAAGTTCCACCAAAGCGGCTGCATGGCGAGGAAACCCTTGGGAATCCACTGGCCGTCCATGGTGGGGAAGGTGTTGAACACGCTGATGGCGTTGGTGGTGGCCACCAGCGCGCCATAAAACATGGTGAGGAGGATGAGCGCGAGGCTGGCGCTGGTGAGCCGGCGCAAGCCCAGCGCGCCGGGCAGCGGCGCGGGCGTGGGGGTGCGGATGGTCATCCCCGTCCAGAGCAGGGCGAGCAGCACCAGCATGGCCGAGACCAGATGCGGCGCCGCCCAGGCGGGCGGCGGCGAGAGCACGCCGGGATACATGCCCGTGCGCACCATGTACCAGCCATAGGTGGCCTGGCCCACCCCGGCCAGGAAAATGGCCCCGAGCCAGAGCTTGAGCCGGCGCGAGAGCCGGCCCTTGGCCCAGAAATAGATGAAGGGGATGATGAAGGCGAGCGCGATGAGCCGGCCCCAGCAGCGGTCGAGGAACATCGGCCAGAACAGCGCCTTATAGGCCGCGAGGCTGATGGGATGAGACTGATAGAGCGCGGTCTGCTGGTAAAGCCCGAAGAGATGCGCCCAGGCGGCCGCGCTCATCGGCGGGATGAAGCCGGTGATCGGTCGCCAGACCTGGATGCTGAAGCCGGCATTGATGGTGCGCGCATGGCCGCCGCCGATGACCATGCCGAAGATCATGCAGCCGAGCAGGATGAGCCAGTTGCCCACCGCCCTGTCAGCCCGCGCGGCGCTCACGCCGTGGCTCCGCGCAGGCGGTGCAGCAGCAGCACGCAGGCGCTCAGCAGCAGCACCGCGTTCATCTGGTGGGCGACGCCGAGATCGATCATCTTCGAGACCAGGGCGCTCACCCCCAGGGTGAATTGCAGCAGCACCAGCCCCGCGATCATCAGCCCCGCATCGCGGATCGGCGCGTCGGCGCCGCCGCGCATGGCCTTGGTGGCGGTGATGAGCAGCACCAGCGTGGTGAGGGTTGCCAGCGCCTGGTGGTTGAAGAGGATGGTCGCCCGGTCGACGAAGAACTCGGTATACGGATAGCCCGGCGGCGGCAGGCCGATGCCGATATCCTTGGCGGGGTCGAACACCGAGATGGCGTGCGTGCCCGAGACGAAGGTGCCCGCGAACATGGTGCAGCACAGCAGCAAAATGGCCAGCTTGGCCAGCCGCTGCAGGCCGCGCTGCTCAAACGGGTCGGTGGGGGTGGGGTGGCGCACGGTCAGCGCCGTCCACAGCACCGAGACATAGAGCAGCATGGCGGCGCCGAAATGCAGCGAGAGCCGCCACGGCTCAACCGCCGTGCTGCCCGCGAAGAAGCCCGAGGAGACCATGAACCAGCCGATGGCGCCCTGCAGCCCGCCCATGATGAACAGCAGGATCAGCCAGGGGATCAGCCGTTTCCCGATCCGCCCGGTGAGCGCGAAGCCGATGAGCGGCACCAGCAGCACCACGCCCATCAGCCGGCCCCACAGGCGGTGGATGTATTCCGGCCAGAACAGCTGCTTGAAGCCCGCGAGGTCCATGCCCTTGTGCAGGATCTGATACTGCGAAATGGTCTGATACTTGGCGAAAACGGCGTTCCAGGCGGCGGCGCTCATCGGCGGCAGCGCGCCCATGATGGGGTCCCAGTTCATGATCGAGAGGCCCGATCCGGTCTCGCGCGTGTAGCCGCCGATGCCGACCATGATCCAGATCATGAAGCAGAGGAGGAAGAGCCAGCCGGAGACGAGGACGCGGTTGCTCTGCTCGGAGGCGATGGCGGCGCTGGATTTAGACAAGTTCGGGCTCCTCTTGGGCGCGGTGACACGGCCATATAGGCCCTGGCGGCGCAATCCGCCAGCAGCGGCGGGCGGGGTCAGCCTTTCTGGATCACCAGGAGCCAGCTGCCATCGGGCTGTTCTATCAGCTCCAGCGGGTCGTGGCCCTGGTCCGCCGCCGCGCGGGGCACATTGGCCAGCGGGTCCGCGCCCTTCAGGCGGACCAGCAGGATCTCCCCCGTCTGGATCGTATCCAGCGCAAGGCGGGTGCGCACGAAGGTCATGGGGCAGGTTTCGGCGGTGATATCGATGGCTTTATGGTGCGCCGGGAGGGGTGATGTCATCATTCTGTCTCTTGTAAGGCTGGACCGGAGAAAAAACTTGGGCCACAAGGCAGGTGATGGATATAAGCATCGAGCGCCTGTGCATAGAGAACGGGCTGAAGATGACAGGCCCGCGCCGGGTGATCGCGCGCGTGCTGTCCGAGGCGACCGACCACCCGGATGTGGATGAACTGCACCGCCGGGCCAACCGGGTTGACGCGCGGATTTCTTTGGCGACCGTGTACCGGACCGTGCGTCTGCTGGAAGCCAAGGGCATTCTGGCGCGGCGGGATCTGGGCGGGAAACGCGCGCGCTATGAACCGAGCCAGGAGCGCACGCATTTTCATCTGGTCGACCAGGAAAACGGCACGGTGGTGGAGTTCGCCTCCCCGCAGGCCGAGGCGCTGCTGCGGGAAGTGGCCCGGATGCAGGGTTTCGAGGTCGATATCATAAAAATTGAATTATTTGGCCGGCGGATAAAAAAATGAAAGAAAGTCTCAGGCCGGAAGCTCCTCGCGATGCCGTGGGCGTCGCGGCGCAAGGGTTTGCTGAACTGCGCGCGGGGAATCTGGGCGTGCGCCTCGCCGCCACGCCGGCGGAGCTCGATGCCGCGATGGCGCTGCGCTACCGCGTGTTTTATGAGGAAATGGGCGCCCATGGCGACGCCGCGGCCCTGGCCTCGCGGCGCGACAGCGACGAGTTCGACGCCCTGGCCGACCATCTGCTGGTGATCGACCATGACCGTGGCGCCGGCGCCGCCGGCGTGGTGGGCACCTACCGGCTCATCCGCGAGGAGGCGGCGGCCAGGATCGGCCGTTTCTACACCCAGGGCGAGTACGATATTTCAGCCCTCCAGGCCTTCCCCGGCCGCAAGCTGGAGCTGGGGCGCAGCTGCACCGACGAGGCCTACCGCTCCCGCGCGGTGCTGCAGCTGCTCTGGCGGGGCATCGCGGCCTATGTCTTCCATCATGGGATCGACCTGATGTTCGGCTGCGCCTCGCTCGTCGGCACCGACCCCGACGCCCTGGCCCTGGAACTGACCTATCTGAGCATGCACCACCTGGCCCCGGCCGCCATCCGCCCCAAGGCCCTGCCCGAGCGCTATGTTGAGATGCGCCGCCGCCCCCCCGGCGCGGTGGATGCGCGCGAGGCATTGCTGCGCCTGCCGCCGCTGGTAAAAGGCTATCTGCGGCTGGGCGGGTTCGTGGGCGACGGAGCGGTGATCGACCATCAGTTCAACACGACCGACATCGCCGTGGTGGTGCAGACCGATCTGGTGACCGATAAATATTACCGGCATTACGAGCGTGACGCGCGTTGAGGCCTGGGTGAGCAGGCGGCTTGGGGGATTGGTTGATGGCTGACGATGATGTGAATGTGCCGGACTCGCTATTGCCTTACGACGACTGGACGCAGGACGCCCTGCGCCAGGTGGTGGTGAGCGCGCTGCGCCACGCCGCCGCCGAGGGCCTGCCCGGCGGCCATCATTTCTACATCACCTTCAAAACCGCCTATCCGGGCGTGCTCATCCCCGACCGGCTGCGCGCCCAGTATCCCGATGAGATGACCATCGTGCTCCAGCACCAGTTCCATAATCTGAGCGTGGACGCCGCCGGCGAGGAGATGAGCGTGGGCCTGGCCTTTGGCGGGGTGCCGAGCACGCTCACCATCCCGATGGCGGCGATCACCAGCTTCGCTGACCCGCAAGTGCGCTTCGGCCTGCATTTTGAGGTCGCGGTGCCCGAGCCGATCAAGGTGGCGGACATGCCGGCCCCCGAAGGCGACGATGTGCCCGCCCGCCCGGGCGACGGCCCGGCCGACGTGGTGAGTTTGGACGCCTTCCGGAAAAGACAGAAAGACCTCTGAGACATGAACGTGACGACGCAGCTGAAACCAGGGTTCGCCTATTCGCCGATGCTCCCGCTGGGCGAGGACACCACGCACTACCGCAAGCTTGACATTGGCGGCGTCTCCACCATCGAGGTCGACGGCAAGACGGTGCTGAAAATAACCCCCGAGGCGCTGAGCGAGCTGGCCTTCACGGCCTTTCATGATGTCGCGCACCTGCTGCGCCCGGCGCATCTGGCGCAGCTGGCGAAGATTTTGCGCGACCCCGAGGCGTCTGAGAACGACCGCTACGTGGCGATGGAGTTCCTCAAGAACGCCTCCATCGCCGCCGGCGGCGTGCTGCCGATGTGCCAGGACACCGGCAGCGCCCTGGTGTTCGGCAAAAAGGGCCAGCGCGTATGGGTGCAGGGCAATGAGGAAGAGGCGCTGAGCTGGGGCGTGCACCGCAAGAT
>JAKBAQ010000155.1 GCA_021808985.1 Pseudomonadota bacterium | reverse complement strand
GCGCGGGTCCTGCACCGTGCCGACCCAGGCGCTGGCGCCGTTATCGCCGGTGACCAGGGCTGTTTTAAGGATCGGCTCGCCGCATTGGGGCTGGCCGCGCCAGTTGAGGGGCATTGGGTCGGTCTGGTGTTTGAGGGCGATGCCGACGATGCGGCCGCAGAGCGCGCCGCCGCAGGGCGCCACCTGAATGACGGCGGCATGATTGGCGGTGAGCCAGTTGCCAAGTGGGGGTGCTGGCGGGCTGGCGGCGGCGAATGCCGCGCCGCCCCCGCACAGCAAGGTGGTTAGCAGGCAGAAGCCCCGGAAAAGGCGAAACAAGAAAAGTCTCCCAGACGGATCAGCGCATTTTTTCTTCCAATCCGATGGGATGCCACCTACCAAGATTTTCCCGCGCCGGACTAGTGAATACGCATGCCCCTTTGAAGATTTCGCGTGGCTGTTGCAAAAAAAGCGCATATCTGGCGGGTCAGCCTTCCAGATGCAGGCGCAGGGTCAGCGCGTCGCCGCCATCGGGGTAGTAGGCCTTGCGGATTCCGGTTTGCGCGAAGCCCAGGGAGGCATAGAGCGCGCGGGCGGCGGTGTTGTCCACCGCGACCTCCAGGTGGATGGTTTGGACCCCGCGCCAGGCGGCGGCGCGAAGCGCCTGGCGCAGCAGCGAGCCGCCAATGCCCTGCCGGGGGGTGGTGACGCCGATGGTGAGGAGTTCGGCCTCGTCCAGCACCGCGCGCAGCAGCAGGAAGCCGCCGCGCTCGTCAAGCAGGCAGAGCATGCCGGGCTGGGCGAGCAAGGCCGTGAAGCTGCGCTCATCCCAGGGGGATTCGGGGAACGCCACGGCGTGCAGCCGGGCCAGCACCGCCGCGTAGGCGGGGCCTGCCTCGATCACATCCATCGCGCTAGACCGGGGGTGGGCGCAGGCCGGCGGCGGGCAGCCTGGCTTCTGGCGGGTCTACATAAAGCGGCTGGGCGGCGTGGGCGGGCAGGCCAGCCGCCTGGCGGGCCAGGGCTGCGCGGGCGACCCAGACGGGGTCCAGCCGTTTGGCGTTGGTGAGCATGACATCGCCGCCGGCCGCCGCCAGCAGCGCCGCCGCCTCGTTGGCGGCATCGCCCGCCAGCGCCACGGGATGCCGGGTGCGTGGCAGGTCGGCGTCGGCGAATGCCGCGGCGACTCCGTCACGGACCAGGAAGATGCGGTTTTTGCGGGCGCGGATGGCCACCCAGAGCGGGCGGTGCAGCGCCGGAAAGGCCGCCGCGTAGGCCTCAGCCACGGTGACGCCGAGCAGCGGCACGCCGGCCGCCGCGGCGAAGCCCTGGGCCAGGGAAATGGCGGTGCGCAGCCCGGTGAAGCTGCCGGGGCCGATGGTGACGGCGACCTGGGTGACAGACCGCCCGGCCACCGCCTGGCGCAGCAGGGGCGGCAGGGTCTCGATGAGGCCGGGGCGACCGGGGGTGAAGAGCCTGAGCGCCACGGCGCCGTCCTCAGCCAGCAGGGCGATGCCCGCGCGCGCGGCTGATGCGTCAATCGCCAGCATGGTCAAGCGAAAATCGCGGCCTCGTCAAAATCGAGCTTGGGCAGGCGCGCGAAGGGATGCTCGCCTGGCCTGGCATGGCCGAGATTGATGAGAAAATTGGCCTTCCAGCTGTTCTGGCTGAAGAAATTCCGGTTGACGACGGTTTTGTCAAAGCCGGACATGGCGCCGCAGTCGAGCCCCATGGCGCGGGCGGCCATGATGAGGTAGGCGCCCTGCAGGGTGGAATTGCGGAACGCGGTTTCCTCCGTGAGGTCTGGATTGCCGGAGAACCACCCTTTTGCGTCAGCCGGCGGGTAGAGCCTGGGCAGGTATGTGTAGAACATGAGATCCTGGGCGACGATCACGGTTACCGGGGCGGCCATGGTCTTTTCAACGTTGCCGGCGCTGAGGGCGGGCTTCAGCTTCTCCTTGCCCTCGGGCGTGCGGATGAAGACGAAGCGCGCGGGGCAGCAATTGGCCGAGGTCGGCCCCATTTTCACCAGATCGTACAGCGCCTTCAGCTGATCATCGGTGATCGGCTCGTCGGTGAATTCCCACTTGGTGCGGGCGCTGCGGAACAGGATATCAAGCGCGCTGTCGTCCAAAGCCATGTTTTTCCCCTCTTCAGGCCGCCTGTGTAACAGACAAAACCTCGGGGATGTAGTGTTTCAGCATGTTTTCAATGCCGTGCTTGAGGGTGGCGGTGGAGGACGGGCAGCCGGCACAGGAGCCCTGCATCTTCAGGCTGACCACGCCGTCGCGAAAGCCGCGGAAGATGATGTCGCCGCCGTCGCCGGCCACCGCGGGGCGGACGCGCGTGTCGAGCAGTTCCTTGATCTGGGCCACGATTTCGGCATCGGCGGGGTCCACGTCCTCGGCCTGGAGCTGGGCGTGCGCGCTCATGATCGGGCGGTTGCCCAGCAGATGCTCCATGAGCAGGCCGAGCACCTGCGGCTTGAGCGCCGCCCAGTCGGCTTCGGCGGTTTTGGTGACCGTGACGAAATCTCCGCCCAGGAAGACGCGGGCCACGCCGGGCAGGCCGAAGAGGGCATCCGCCAATGGCGAGAGCAGGGCGGCGTCGGCGTCGGCGAAATCAGCCGTGAGGGCGCCCAGAATCTCGCGCCCGGGGAGGAATTTTAGCGTTGCGGGGTTGGGCGTGCCTTCGGTTTCAATAAACATGTGCGTGCTCTCGATCCAATCTGGACCGATGCGGTCCGGTTGGGAGCTAAAGTCGGATGTTTTAGGCGCCGTGACAAGAGGTGACGGCGCGATTGAGCCTCACGCGCAGGGCATAATGGTTATGCGCGGGGCGGTATCATCCGTGGGTGAGGAAGGGCGGGCGCTTGTTGCTCCCCACCGAGTCCGGCACCGCGCCCCAGAGGTCGAAATCCTCCGGGCGGGCGGACATTCTGCGCGCCGCGCGCGCGCCCTGCTCGGGGAACTGCTCCATTCCCAGCGTGTATTCCCAGACGAAGAAGTCACTGTCGTACACATAAAAATGTATGCTGCCGGAGGTGGGGTGGCGGCCGATGCCAAAATGCGGCGTGACGCCCAGCCGCTGCGCCCGGTTCATCAGGCGGCCGATATCGTCGATGCTGTTCACCATGAAGGCATAATGATGGAAGCCGGTTTTGCCGCCCAGGGCGCCGTAGCTGTGGTGGTTGGGGTTGGGGAAGGCGCGCAGCAGGGCGCCCGGCCAGCCCTCCAGATAATCAGAGGTGAGGAAGCCCATGTTGCGGACCATATAGTCGGCATGGGTGCGCGGATCGGGCGCGGCGAGGCCGAAATGCTTGCCGCCCTGAAAGCTGGTGAGCCGGCTTTGCAGCGGAGAGGAGATGTATGTCATCTTCGCATAATATTCGTATTCGGTATGCAATACCGGCTCCACGACGCGGAAGGCTTTTTCCAGGCTCAAGGCGTGCGCCTCGGCCTCGGGGACCCATTTGGGGACCAGGCCCAGCCGGGCGTAATGGGCGAAGGCGCGCTCCAGATCGTCATCGGTTTCCAGCTCCCATGACGAGCGGACGAAGGCGGGGGTGGCCGCCGGGATGAGAAGAACATCGTGATGGCTGGGGCCGCTGCGGAAAAAGCGGCCGCCTTCCTTCGTTTCCTCCACGAAATCCAGGCCGATCACATCGGTCAGGAATTTCGTGGTTTGCGCGATGTCGGAGACCTGGAGCACCAGATAGCCCAGCCGCCGGTAGCGAAAATCTGTCGTCATGGTGTGTGCCTATCGGTTTTGGAACTTAAAGGATGATGGTGAGGCGCCCCTGGTCGTTGAGGGTGTCCAGATCGAGGGCGCAGCGCTTCTGGCAGATGCGGAAGCTCTCGCCCGCGCGCTGCAGGACATAATGGGCTTCGCCCATGTAGAGGGAGGTGCGGCCCTCCTTGGTGCGGTAGGTGGCGAAATTGGATTTCGCCAGTATCTGGCCGCCATCTTCCCTGGCGCGCACGTTGCTGACGAGGTGGCGGGTTTTGGAGTGGGGATATTCGCAATGCGCGGTCTTTTTCATCAGCCGGTCGGTGCGCAGGGTGATTTCCTCGCGGTCGTCGGAGATGATGAAGATCGATGTCGCCGGATCGTCGCGCAGCGGCTGATCGGAACTCATCGAGGCGACCTCGTATTTTCCATCGGCCGTGAAGAGCGAGGCCCATTCGGGAAGCTTCCAGTTGTCGAGCAGCTCCGCTTCGTCGAACAGGAAGCTTTCGACATCATTGCGCAGTTCGTGTTTGCTTGTCATCGATGTTTTCCTTATTCCTGCTCAAATGTGTCGAGGCCGCGCATCGTGCGGTCCCACTGGGTCCAGTAGGCCTGCATCTGGCATTCATCATCTGGCGCGCCGGTTTGCAGGCGCAGATCGGGGGCGGTTGTGTCCATGCCTTTTGAAAGCTCGGTCCATTCGGTCGGGCTGTGTTCGATGCCGGTCTGGCAGAGTTCCAGCATTTCGATATCGTCCGCCGAGCCGAAGCCGGCCGGGCCGAGGAAGTTGTTGAAATTATCGAGACGGATTTTGAGCAGCTCGGGGTCTTCTCCCTTATGCGCGAAACCCCAGGCCCGCACATGGATTCTGCCGGGGCCGACCGGCTCGATATTGCGGATGGTGAGGCCCACATTGTCGTTGAAGACAAGGTTGGGGAAGATGACGAGGTTTTTCTGCATCTCCGCCAGATAAGTCGCTCGTTCCTCGCCGTAACGCTGGATGAGGCGGGCGCGGTTGGAATCGATATGGCGTTTGATTTCCGGTCCCCAGCGGTCGATCCAATAGGCGACAGGGCGGCCGGTGGGCACCCAGGAGCTGAGCACGGCGTGGCCATTGCCGAGGCAGGTGAGCTTGCCCTTGCCGCGAAAGACGTTGGCGACATCGGCCACGACCTGCTCCTGCGCCGTGCCGGCGGCGCGGTCCTTCAGATAATCAAGATAGCTGATATGGGTGGGGATGACGTGGTAGCCGTCATAGCTGTTCTCGACCAGGAATTTATAATTGGCGTTGATGGAGTAGGCATGCTCGCCCTTGAGGACGTAGAGCCCATCCTCGCCGTCTTCGGCCTGGTCGCAGTATGAATCGATGGCGTCTTTCGCGCCGGCCAGAAAATCAACCAGCGGGATGGCCTTCGGGTTGTAATTCACGAAGTAAAAGCCACGATAGTTTTCAAGCTTTGGCGGGACGGGCAGGTTCAGGCGGCCGGCCTCGTTGAGATCGGCGCGATAGCCTTCGTTGGAGAAGGTGGAGACCAGCTTGCCGGTGAGATCAAAGGTCCAGCCGTGATAGGGGCAGGTGAAGGTTCGCGCGTTGCCTTTTGTCTCGCGGCAGATGCTGGCGCCGCGATGCGTGCAGGCATTGACCAGCGCGCGGACTTCGCCGCCACGGTCTCGTGTGAAGATGAGGTTGCGGCCGGCGACGGTGCGGCGGACGAAATCTCCGGGGTTGACAATCTCGGATTTGTGCCCGAGATAGAGCCAGCATTTGTCGAAGATCTGTGATTTTTCACGGTCAAAAACCTCCTGGCTTTTGTAGGCCTCGCGATTTATGCGAAAACGCCCCTTGGCCCGGTCAACATCGACCAGCCGCTCAAAGGCGACGGACTTGAATGGCATGGATTATCTCCTGATAAGCTTTAGATCTCGCTTGAATGATTATGGATTTACGGCGGCCGGGGAATTTTCATTCACACAGGTTCAGGAAAAATTCCCCGGCTTATTGTTGTGACGAGCAACTTTATCTGGTCGGAACGCTAGACCGTGAAGCGCGCGTTGAGGTGCGCGAACCCCCTGAATGTTAATGTTGGCGACAAGACGGGTTTTTCCTCCAGAATTTCAATTTTGGAGAATTTCGGAAGAAAGGTTCTGAAGAAAATATCCAGCTCTATGCGAGCGAGATAATGGCCGACGCAGTGATGCAGGCCGGGGCCGAATGTGAGGACGTCGCCGGCGTTGGGGCGCGTGAAATCGAGCTTGCCGGGTTCGGGGAATTTCGCCGGATCGTTGTTCGCCGCGAGGATCCACAGAAACGCGACATCGCCTTTTTTGATGTGCTGGCCGGCGAACTCAAAATCCGTGGCGGCGACGCGCGGCTGCGTGGTGGACATGCCGATATGGCGCAGCAGCTCCTGCAGGGCGCCCAGGGGCTCGACCGTGCCGCTGAGCAGAAGTTGCCGCTGGTCCGGGTTCTTGACCAGCGCGGCCAGGCCCATCACCAGCGAGTTGACGGTTGTTTCGTGCCCCGCCGTGAGCAAAATATGGCACAGGCCGAGCACTTCATCCTCGGAGAGGAGGTTGTTGGAATCATCGGCGAGGGTGACCAGCTGGGTCAGGAAATCCGGCTGCGGGGCGGCCAGGCGTTTTGCGATTTCCACACGCAGCATGCTGTTCATTTCAGCAATCGCGTGATCCGCGCGCATCAGGGCCTCAGCGGACGCGAAGGCGGCCGAGAGGCCCGCCGTGATGGCCCTGTTCCATTCCCGCACTTTTTCCAAATGCTCCAGCGGCAGGCCGAGCAGGGTGAGTATCACGGTCGCGGGGAGGAAATAGGCGATGTCCTTCGCGAAATCGCATTCGTGCAATGTGGCGGCTTTTTCGGTCAGCTCCGTGGAGAGGGATTGGATCAGCGGTTTCAAGGAATCAACGA
>JAKBAQ010000154.1 GCA_021808985.1 Pseudomonadota bacterium | reverse complement strand
CTGTTTTTGAGCCACGGCTCGCCGATGACGGCGCTGAGCGACACGCCGGCGCGGGATTTTTTGCGCGGGCTGGGCGGGCTGCTGCCCCGGCCGGAGGCGATTCTGGTGGCCTCGGCGCATTGGGAGACGCAGGCGCCGATGCTGAATGCGCCCCCGCGCAATGATACGATCCATGATTTTTATGGATTCCCCAAGGAGCTCTACACGCTGCACTACACCCCGCCGAGCGCGCCGGCGCTGGCCGAGCAGGTGGCCCAGGGGCTGCGCGCGGCGGGGTTCGCCGCCGGGATAGACACTGCGCGCGGGCTGGACCATGGAACCTGGGTGCCGCTGATGCTGGCTTATCCGCGGGCGGAGATTCCGGTGGTGCAGCTCTCGGTGCAGTCGCACCTGGGGCCGGCGCATCATCTGGCGCTGGGGGCGGCGCTGGCGCCGCTGCGGGCGCAGGGTGTGCTGGTGGTGGGCAGCGGCAGCTTCACGCATGATCTGCGGCGCTTCCGCCGGGGGATGCCGGAGATCGACGCGCCGGAGGCGCCGGATGTGACCGCGTTTTCGGACTGGATGGACGAGAAGCTGCGCGCGGGGGATGTGGCGGCGCTGCTGGACTACCGGCGGCTGGCGCCGTTTGGGGCGGAGGAGCATCCGACGGAGGAGCATCTGCTGCCGCTATATGTGGCGATGGGCGCGGCCGGGCCAAACGCGGCGGTGAAGCGGCTGCACAGCTCCACGGAATATTCGTTTCTGCGCATGGACGCTTATGAATTTGGCTAGAACGTGAGTGCCGCGCATCAATCACCCTAACCTGAAAACCCGTATGGAAAATTATTAAAAGTTTTTTGGGGCCGCCCCTTTTTTGCAAAAAAGGGGCGGATGATTTTTATAATCCTCGCCTGAAACCCCTCCGCTACGCCTTGGGCACCGACCCGCTTTCCGGTGTGGGGGAGAAGACCGTGGCGGGTGCGGGTTTTGGCCGGCTGGGGTTGTTGACATTGAGGGCGATGCTGGCGCCCAGGGCGTTGGCCATGTCGGTGGGGACCAGGATGGTGACGCCGCGATCCTTGTTCATGTCGTAGATCAGGCCCATCTGGCGGATTTGCAGGGCGACGGGGTTGTTTTCGTAGATGCGCGAGGCGTCGGCGATCTGCTGGGCGATGGCGACCTCGGCGCTGGCCAGGGTGACGCGGGCCTGCTTCTCCTTCTCGGCCTGGGCGTTGCGGCTCATGGCGTCGTTGAGCTCGGGAGGGATTTTGACATCGCGGATTTCAACCGAAATGTCGCCGATGCCCCAGCCGTCGGATTTTTTGGTGATGTAGGTGCGCAGTTTCTCGTCCATCGCCTCGCGGTTGGAGAGGATGTCGCTGAGGGTGGTGGCGCTGATGACCTCGCGCAGCGAGGTTTGGGCGATCTGCGCGATCATGTTGCGGTAGTCGGTGAGTTCGGTGGCGGCGCGCTTCACGTCGGAGACGCGCCAGAACATGATGCTGTCCATGGTGACGGAGACGGCATCGGCGGTGAGCGTGTCCTCAGCCGAGATGCGGGTGCTTTGGCGGCGCGTGTCGACCACGGTGTAGACCAGCTCCAGGGCGGGAATGAGGAAATAAAGCCCGGGGCCGCGCACGCCGGCGAAGCGGCCGAGGCGCAGGATGACAGCGCGCTCCCACTCGGCGGCGGTGCGCAGGGTGAGGGCGAGGATGACGCCGATGAGGATGATGGCGCCGCCGATGCCGGGCTGCTGGAACAGATAGCCGATGGCCCCGCCCGCGAGCATGACGAGGAAGGCGATGAGCATGACGGCGCTGTTCATGAGGCGGACTCCCGGCGGTTCAGGCGTGGCGTCTGGCGATCATAACAGAGGAGATCATTTCCTGCACGATATCATTATGCTGGTTGAGCGTGGTGAAGCGGTTGGTGACGACGCCGTACGCCGGTCGCGTGGCGCTGGGGCGCACGTTGAGCACCTCAAGGCGCAGGCGCAGGGCATCGCCGGGGCGCACGGGCCTGGGCCATTTGAGCGATTCGCAGCCAAGGCCGAGCGCGCCGGGTGCGGGATTGTAGAAACCGGCGGTGGTGAGGCGGTTCATGGTGAGGGCGGCGGTGTGCCAGCCGCTGGCGATGAGGCCGCCGGTGATGGCCTGGGCGGCCTCGGGGTCGGTGTGCATCGGCTGGGCGTCGTATTGCCGGGCGAAGGCGATGATCTCGGCGGCGCTGACCGTGAGCGGCGCGCTCTCAAACACCTGGCCGGGGTGGAAATCCTCTAGATACTGGTGGTCCATGCTGGCGGCTCCCGCGAATCGTTCAAGCTTGCTAGGCTGGTAGCATGAATGCACAGCTCCTGCTCCTGGCTTTGGTTGGGTTTATCGGCGTGGCGGCCATGGTGTTTGGCTGGCTGGCCTGGCGCGCGGCGCGCGCGGCGCCGGCGCGGCTGCAGCTGGGGCTGGACAAGGTGCTGGCCGCCAACCGGGCGGAGGCGGAGTTTCTGCGCGCCAGCCTGGCCGCGATGGAGGGGCGGCTGGCCGGCGCGATCCAGGCCGGGACGACGGATGCGCTCGCGCAGGCTTTCGCGCAGATAAGCGGGGCGACGCAGAACATGGCCAATGCGGTGGAGGGGCTGCGCCGGGCGGCGGCGGAGGATTCGCAGCGGACCGTGGCGCTGCTGGAGACGCGGCTGGGCGCGATCCAGACCTCGGTGAACGAGAAGCTGCACGAGGCGGTGGAGCAGCAGATGAGCACCAGCTTCGCCCGCGTGCTGGAACAGTTCGCCCAGGTGCAGCAGGCGATGGGGGAGGTGCAGTCCGCCGCCGCGCAGATAGGGGATTTGAAGCGGATATTCTCCAATGTGAAGACGCGCGGCGGCTGGGGCGAGGCGCAGCTGGGCGCCATGCTGGAGCAGGTGCTGCCGCCCGGCGCGTTTGAGCGCAATTTCGCCCTGCGCGAGGATTCGCGCGAGCGGGTGGATTTCGCGCTGCGCATGCCCGCGCGCGGCACCTTGTGGCTGCCGGTGGACGCCAAATTCCCGACCGAGGATTATGAGCGGCTGCTGAACGCGGCGGAGGTGGCCGATGGCGAGGCGGAGCGGGCGGCGCGCGATGGGATCGCGGCGCGGGTGCGGCTGGAGGCGCGCAAGATCCGCGAAAAATACATCTGCCCGCCGCAGACGGTGGAGTTCGGCGTGATGTATCTGCCAAGCGACGGGCTGTTCGCCGAGGTGGCGCGCATTCCTGGGCTGATCGACGAGATACGGGCGCGTGAGAAGGTGATCATCCTGGGCCCGACGCTGCTGCCCGCGATGTTGCAGACCATCCACCTTGGGCATATCACGCTCGACCTGGAGAAGCGGGCCGGGGAGATTGGCAAGTTGCTTGGCGCCACGCGCACGGAGATGAGCAAGATGGACGATGTGTTGGGCAAGCTCGCCAATAACGCCGCCGCGATGTCGAGCAATATCGAAAAGGCGCGGGTGCGCACGCGCGCCGTGGGGCGGGTGCTGCGCACGGTGGAGATGGTGGAGGCAGACGCCGCGCAGGGATTGCTGGGGCTGCAAGCCGATGAAGAGGAAGCATGATGATACGCCGCGCCTTTATGTTGTTGGCCTGCCTGGCGCTGAGCGCCTGCCACCACAGCCTCTCGCCGCAGGATGTGAATGTCGCCGGGCTGGTGCCGGACCTCGCCTTCAACATGACCGACGTGAACACCGGCAAGGCGGTGAACCAGGATGATTTCAAGGGCAAGGTGACGCTGCTGTTCTTCGGCTACACCAACTGCACGGATGAATGCCCGGCGACGATGTATAACGCGGCGCGCGTGCTCAAGCAGATGGGGGCCGCGGCGGCCAGGGTGCGGGTGGTGTTCGTCACCGTTGACCCGGACCGCGACACGCCGGCGGTGCTGGCGAAATATACCAGCCAGTTCGGCCCCAACTTCGTCGGCCTGCGCGGCACGGCTGACCAGCTCTACGCGCTGGCGCGGCGCTACCGGGTGGTGTTCTCGGTGGTCAAGACACCGGTTTACACCGTGACGCACTCCTCGGCCGTGTATGTGTTCAACGCCAGGAACAAGCCGCAATTCATCATCGCCGGGCTGGATACCACCACGCCTGATATCAAGGGCATCGCTGCCGATCTCAGCTACGTCGCCAACCAGTAGGCCGGGCGCGGGGTTAGCGCAGGGCGGCGCAGAAGGCGGCGATGCGGGCGCAGGCGCGGGCCAGGGTGGCCTCGGAGGTCGCGGTCGAGATGCGGATATGCGGGCTCATGGCGAAGGCCGCGCCCTGGACGGCGCCGATATGGGCTTCATCGAGCAGGGCGGCGGTGAAGTCAGCGTCGCTGGTGAGCAGGCGCCCGGCTGGGGTGGTTTTGCCGAGGCAGCCGCTGATATCCGGGAATACGTAGAAGGCGCCCTCGGGCTTGTGGCAGGTGATGCCGGGGATCTGGTTGAGCTGGGCGGTCACGAGGTCGCGCCGGGCCTGGTAGGCGGCGGCGCGCTCATGCAGCAGCTCCTGCGGGCCTTCCAGCGCCGCCAGCGCGGCGGCCTGGCCGATGGAGGAGACGCCCGAGGTGGCGGTGGCCTGGACGATGGTGCAGGGTTTGACGAGTGCGGGCGGCAGGGCGGCGAAGCCGATGCGCCAGCCGGTCATGGCGTAGCTTTTGGAGACGCCGGTCATGGTCACGGTGCGCTCGGCGAGGTCCGGGGCGATGGCGGCGAGGGTCGCATAGTTGAAATTATCGAAGAGCAGATGCTCGTAAATATCATCCGAGAGAACCCAGACCTCCGGGTGGCGGCGCAGCACCGCGGCGATGGCCTCCAGCCCGGCGGGACCGATGGCGGCGCCGGAGGGGTTGTTGGGGTAGTTGAGCAGCAGCAGCCTGGTGCGCGGCGTGATGGCGGCGTCCAGGGCCTCGGGCTGGAGGATGAAGCCCTTTTCCTGCGGGCAGGGCACGAAGACGGGCACGCCGCCGGCGAACTGGACGGTCTGCTCATAGCCGGCCCAGGCGGGGGCGGGGATGATGACCTCGTCGCCGGCGTTGATGACGGACATGACCACGTTGAAGATGGCCTGCTTGCCGCCATTGGTGATGAGGATGCGGGATTCGGGAACATCAAGCCGCTGTTCGCGCAGGTATTTGCGGCGCACGGCGGCTTTCAGCGCCTCGGTGCCGGCCAGGGGGGGGTATTTGGTCTCGCCGCGCCGGGCGGCGGCGTGGGCGGCTTCCACCACATGCGCAGGGGTGGGGAAATCCGGCTCGCCGAGCGAGAGGGAGATGACATCATGCCCCTCGGCGCGCAGCGCGCGGGCGCGCGCCGCCTGGGCGAAGGTGGCGGCGAGTTCGGTGCGGCCCACGCGGGCGGAGAGTGCTGGCATGGCGCGGAGATAGCCATGGGCCGCCGGAGGAGGCAAGCCAGGGGTGCGCGCGCTGAATTGCTTGAGGCGGGCCGCCGGCGTATGAGGCGCGCATCTTCCTGGAACCAGCAAAGCGGAGTGGAGACATGGCTGAGACTTTCGACCTTATCGTGATTGGTTCCGGCCCTGGCGGGTATGTTTGCGCCATACGCGCGGCGCAGCTTGGCATGAAGGTCGCCTGTGTGGAGAAGCGCGCGACGCTGGGCGGCACCTGCCTGAATATCGGCTGCATTCCCTCCAAGGCGCTGCTGCAGTCCTCCGAGGTGTTTCATCAGGCGGCGCATGGGCTGAAGGACCATGGCATCGCGGTGGGCGAGGTCAGCTTCGACCTGGCGCGCATGCAGGCCCGCAAGGGCGAGGTGGTGGCCGCCAACACCAAGGGCATCGAGTTTCTGTTCAAGAAGAACAAGGTCACCTGGATCAAGGGCGCGGCGCGCTTCACCGGGCCGAATGCGATCGAGGTGGCGGGCAGCGCCTATAGCGCCAAGAGCATCGTCATCGCCACGGGCAGTGAGTCCGTGCCGTTGAAGGGGGTTGAGGTTGATGAGACGCGCATTGTCACCTCCACCGGGGCGTTGGAGCTGGACAAGGTGCCGGGGCGGCTCGTGGTCATCGGCGGCGGGGTGATCGGGCTGGAGCTGGGCAGCGTGTGGGCGCGCCTGGGCGCGCAGGTGACCGTGGTGGAGTTCCTCGACCGGATTACCCCCGGGCTGGATGGCGAGATTTCCAAGGCGTTCCAGCAGTCGCTCACCAAGCAGGGGTTCAAGTTCAAGCTCGGCCACAAGGTGACCGGCGCCAAGGCCGGCAAGGCCAGCGTGAGCCTGACCATAGAGCCCGCCCAGGGCGGTGCGGCGGAGACGCTGGAGGCCGATATCGTGCTGCTGGCGATCGGCCGGCGGGCCTATACCGAGGGGCTGGACCTGGCCGCCGCCGGGGTGGCGGCGGATGCGCGCGGGCTGGTGCTGACCGATGGGCACTACGCCACCAACGTGCCGGGGATTTATGCGATCGGCGATGTCATCGCCGGGCCGATGCTGGCGCATAAGGCCGAGGAAGAGGGTGTGGCGCTGGCCGAGCTGCTGGCCGGGCAGGCCGGGCATGTGAATTATGACGCCATTCCCGGCGTGGTGTACACTTGGCCGGAAGTGGCCAATGTGGGCAAGACCGAGGAGGAGCTGAAGGCCGCCGGGGTTGCCTACAAGGTGGGCAAATTCCCCTTCATGGCCAATGGCCGCGCCCGCGCCATGGGCGAGATGGAAGGGTTCGCGAAGGTGCTTTCCGACAAAACCACCGACCGGCTGCTGGGCGCGCATATCATCGGGCCGGATGCGGGCACGCTGATCGCCG
>JAKBAQ010000153.1 GCA_021808985.1 Pseudomonadota bacterium | reverse complement strand
GATTGCGGGGGCGCTGAATTTGCGCGGCCGGGATGTGCTGTATGGGCGCAACTGGGGCAGCACGGAGGATGTGCCGTTTCTGCATTTCGAGCTGTGCTATTACCAGGCGATCGATTACGCGATTGCGCATGGCATGAGGCGCGTGGAGGCGGGCGCGCAGGGGGAGCACAAGATCCAGCGCGGGTATCTGCCGCGGCCGACCTATTCGGCACATTATATAAGACACGCGGGGCTGCGCCGGGCGGTGGCGGAATTTCTGGCGGCGGAGCGCCTGGAGATGGAGGCGGCGATGGCGGCGATGGGCGCGCAGAGCCCTTACAGGAAGGAGTGAGCGGGGAGCAACTTCACGCCGGGCGCAGAATGGTTTAACCCGCATTGGATGACAAAAGTTCGCTTCGCGCCCAGCCCCACGGGGTATCTGCATGTCGGCAACGCTCGCGCCGCGTTGGTGAATTATCTGTTCGCCCGGCATGAGGGGGGGAGATTTCTGCTGCGGCTGGATGACACCGACAGCGAGCGGGGACGGCCTGAGTATGAGCAGGGGATTTATGACGATCTGCGCTGGCTGGGGATCAGCTGGGATGAGACGGCCAAGCAGTCAGAGCGGACGGCGCGCTATGAGGAGGTGGCCGAGCAGCTGAAGGCGGCGGGGCGGCTGTATCCGTGTTTTGAAAATGAGGACGAGCTGGCGGCCAAGCGCGCGGCGCTGGTGAAGCGCAAGCTGCCCCCGGTTTATGACCGCGCGGCGCTGAGCATGACCGCTGAGCAGCGCGCCACGGCGGAGGCCAACGGCAAGCGGCCATATTGGCGTTTTAAGCTCTCCGATGGCGGCGTGGCGTGGCAGGACCTGGTGCTGGGCGGGCGGAGTATCAAGCTTGGCACGGTCTCGGACCCGGTGCTGATCCGCGCGGACGGCACGCCGCTTTATACGTTCACCTCGGTGGTGGATGACGCGGATATGGGGATTACGCATATCATCCGGGGGGAGGATCATGTCTCCAATACCGCGGTGCAGATTGATCTGTTCCAGGCGGTGAGCAAGGGGGCGCTGCCGCGTTTCGCGCATCTGCCGCTGATCTCGGGCGGGGATGGGGAGAAGCTTTCCAAGCGGATCGGCAGCATATCGCTGCGCAGCCTGCGGGCGGATGGCGTGGAGCCGGGGGCGATTACGGCGTATCTGGCGCGGCTGGGCACCAGCAAGGATGCGGCGCCGCTGGGGATGGAAGAGCTGATCGCGGCGTTCAACATCGCGGATTTTGGCCGTTCGCCGCCGCGCTTTGATGCGCGGCAGTTGCTGACGCTGAACCGCAAGCTGCTGCATGGGCTGAGCTTCGAGGATGTGAAAGCCCGCCTGCCGGAGGGGGCAAGCGAGGATTTCTGGCATGCCATTCGCGGCAATCTCGACATGCTGAGCGAGGCGCGGCGCTGGTGGGAGGTGGTGCATGAGGATTTTGTGCCGCGCGAGATTAAGGGCAGCGAGGCGGTGCTGAAGGCCGCGCTGGAGACGCTGCCCCCTGCCCCGCTGGGGGCGGATTCATGGAAAGCCTGGACCGTGGCGATTGCCGCCGCGACCGGGGCGGCGGGACGGGCGCTGTATCATCCGCTGCGGGTGGCGCTGACGGGCGAGGACCAGGGGCCGGAAATGGCCGGGCTGCTGCCGCTGATAGGGCATGAGCGCGCCATGGCGCGGTTACGGCGCTTCGTTGTATAGCGGGCGCGGCCCGGCTAAGACAGTGCGGGCTGAACGGTAAGGGCTGGCGCGTGGTTGATATTTTTGACGAGGTTTCAGAGGATCTGCGCAATGAGCGCGCGGTGGCGCTGGCCAAACGCTATGGCGGGCTGCTGCTGATTGCGATGCTGGCGGTGCTGGCGGGGGTGGGCTGGCAGCAGTTTCATGCCTGGTATCAGCGCCAGCAGGACAACAAGGCGGCCAGCGCGTATCTGGCCCTGGTGAAGCCGCTGGACGACGCGGACGGCAACGTGGCCCCGGACCAGGCGCTGGCGGCGGCCAGGGCGCTCACCAATTTCGCCGCCGGGGCGCCGGAGGGCTACCGCACGCTGGCGGACCTGCGCGCCGCCGCGCTTTATGCCGGCGCCGGGCAGACCATGCAGGCCGAGGGGCTGTGGGACAGCGTGGCCGATGACGGCGATGCCGACCCGCTGCTGCGCGGCCTCGCCAACCTGCTGTGGGCGCAGCACGCGATGGGCAATGCGCCGGATGCCGATGTGCTCGCCCGGCTGCGGCCGCTGACCACCGACACGAACGCCTACCATGGGCTGGCGCGCGAAATGCAGGCGCTGATTTATATGCATGAAGGCAAAAACGATCTGGCGAAGGCGCTGCTCGCGCAGGTGGCGGCTGACCCCGCCTCTCCGGACGGCCTGCGCAACCGCGCCGAAGGCTTGCTGGCAAAGTTGAACGGATGACAAAAAACATGATGCGACGTCGTACGGCCCTTACCCTCTCGCTTGGCCTGCTGGCCGCCTCGTGCAGCAAGCCCAAGCCCGCGATCATCGGCACTCAGGTGCCCGTGCTGCCCGATACCGGGGGGCTGAATGTGAGCGCCGAGGCGCCGCCGGTGAGCCTGCCGCCCGCCGCCGCGCTGGCGGACTGGCCGCAGCTGCTGGGCAATGCCGCGCATTCACCAGGCAACGCCGCCGGGCCGCTGGACCTGGGCAAGCACTGGATGGCCCTGGTTGGACAAGGCGGCGGGTTCCGCCAGCCGCTGCTGGCCAGCCCGATTCTCGCCAACGGCCAGGTTTTCACCATGGATGCGAATGCCGTGGTCAGCGCCTTTTCAACCGCGGATGGCAGCAGGGTTTGGCGCACGGTGACGCGGCCGAAGGGGGTGAGCGAGCCGAATATCGGCGGCGGGATAGGCTATGACCAGGGCCGGATTTACGCCAGCACGGGCTATGGCGAGCTGCTGGCGCTGGATGCCGGGACGGGCAAGGTGATATGGCGGCAGGGGCTGGATTTTCCCACCCGCACGGCGCCGATGATCGCGGGCGGGCTGGTGGCGCTGATTGTGCAGAATGACCTGCTGCTGACATTTGACGCCGCGAGCGGGGCGCCGGGATGGCGCTTTACCGGCCAGGTGCTGCAGGATAGCGGCGCCACGGCCGCGATTTCCGGGGCGCCGGCCTTCGCGGATGGGATACTGGTCGCGGGGTTCGCCTCCGGCCTGCTGGCGGCGCTGGATGCGAACTCGGGCACGCCGCTTTGGGAGCAGAGCCTGGCCGCGGCCTCCGGGCAGACCAGCTCGCTCGATTTTTCGGATATCGTGGCGGCGCCGGTGATTGCGGGCGGGGTGGTGTATGCGCTGGGGCTGGGCAACACGGCCATGGCGGTTGACCTGCATTCAGGCGCCAAGGTGTGGACGCACAGCGCGAGCGGCGCCCAGCCGTTCTGCCTGTCGGGCGGGTTCGCGTTTCTGCTGGATAATACGCAGACGCTCACCGCCATTCATGCCGATGACGGGCTGGTTAGCTGGTCTTTGCAGATGCCGGCGTTTGGGAACATGAAGAAGAAGACGGAGCCGGTGCTATGGGCCGGGCCGGTGCTGGTGAACGGGACGCTGGTGCTGACCAGCAGCCATGGCGAGATCGCGATGGTGGATGCGGTGGCGGGGGCGCTTAAATCCACCGCGAAGCTGGCGGGGCCGGCGGATCTGGCGCCGATCGCGGCGGGGGGGCTGCTGCTGCAGCTCACGCGCGACGGCAAGCTGACCGCTTACAGCTGAAGCCGGCATGATCCCGCGCGTTGTCATCGCTGGCCGGCCGAATGTCGGGAAATCGACCCTGTTCAACCGGTTGGTGGGGGCCAGGCTGGCGCTGGTGGCCGATACGCCGGGGGTGACGCGCGACCGCAAGGAGGCGGAGGCGACGCTGGCGGGGACCAAGGTGCTGCTGGTGGATACGGCCGGGCTGGAGGAAGCCGCACCCGACACGCTGCCGGGGCGGATGCGCGCCTCCACCAGCCGCGCGGTGGATGAGGCGGATCTGGTGCTGTTCGTGTTCGACGCGCGGGCCGGGCTGGTGCCGGAGGATAAGCATTTCGCCTCCTGGCTGCGGCGCACGGGCAAGAAGGTGCTGGTGGTGGCCAACAAGGCCGAGGGACGCGGCGGCGCGGCGGCGACCATGGAAGCCTATGAGCTGGGCCTGGGCGAGCCGGTGGGGATTTCCGCCGAGCATAATGAGGGTGTTTACGATTTGATGCGCGAGATCGCGGATCTGCTGCCGGCGCCGGAAGAGGGCGAGGCGGATGCGCAGACGCTGCCGCTGCATTTCGCGATCGTCGGGCGGCCGAATGCGGGAAAATCCACCCTGCTGAACCATTTGCTGGGGGAGCCGCGGATGATAACCGGCCCGGAGCCGGGGCTGACGCGCGATGCCGTGTCGGTGGATTTTATCGGGCCGGATGGGCAGGCTTACCGGCTGGTGGACACGGCGGGGCTGCGCAAGCGGGCAAAAGTGGATGAGGGGCTGGAGCGGATGTCCACCTCGTCATCCATAGAGGCGCTGAAGCGGGCCGAGATGGTGGTGCTGGCGGTGGATGCCGTGCAGGGCGTGCAGGAGCAGGATTTGCACATTGCCCGGCTGATTGAGCGCGAGGGGCGGGGCTGCGTGATCGCGCTGACGAAGTGGGATGCGGTGGAGGACCGCGCGCAGGCGAAGCAGGCGGCGCTCGACCGGATTTCGATTTCGCTCTCGCAGATGAAAGGCATCACGCTGGTGCCTTTGTCTGCCGAGACCGGCGAGGGGGTGGGCAAGCTGTTCCCCGCTATCCGCGAGGCTTATGAGAAATGGAACACGCGGGTGCCGACCAGCGCGCTGAACCGCTGGTTTGAACATGCGCTGGAGCGGTTTCCGCCGCCGATGGTGGACGGGCGGCGGCTGAAGCTGCGCTATATAACGCAGGTGAAGGCGCGGCCGCCGACCTTCGCGCTGTTTGGCACGCGCGCCGAGATGGTGCCCGATACGTATATGCGGTATCTGGTGAATTCGTTGCGGGATGCGTTCGAGATGCCGGGGGTGCCGATCCGGATCATGCTGCGCGGGACGGATAACCCTTACCACGACAAATAGCGCCGCCGGCGCAATTGCCATCAAACGGTCATCCTGGCCCCCTCGCCGCGCGGCGGGGCGGCGGCTAGGAAGCGGGGATGCGCCGTGTTTTGTTCTGCATGCTCGTACTCATCGCCAGCCCGGCGGCCGCGCGCACGCTGGCCTGCGGCGGCATGGTGGCGCCGCAGCTGGCATACCCGGATGCAAACGGGACATGGCACGGGCTGGAGGTGCGGCTGTGCCGGACAATCGCCGCGAAAATTGGCGCGCGGGCGGTGTTCACGCCGATTATGCGGGCCAGCGATGTGCCGCCGCCCGGGGATGGGCGCAGCGTGATGTTTCTGCCGGCGGGCGAGATTGCCGCCGGATATTCGCCCGGCCCGGTGATTTATGATGACAACCAGGCGCTGATGGTGCCCGCGGGCTCCAAGGTGCTGGATGCGGCGGGGCTGGCGGATGCGGAAATTTGCGTGCGCCCTGGCTCGGCGGCGGCGTTCAGGTTGCGGGCCTATTTCGCGGCGCATGGGATCGCGCTGCGGATTTTCGGCTTTCAGGAAGCCGGGGAAATGCATGACGCCTACAGGGATGGGCGGTGCGATGCGATAACCGGACGTAAATCAGAACTGATCAGCCTGCGAGCCAGTGAGGGGCGGGATGATGTTATCCTGCCTGATGATCTTGGCGACCATTTCATCCGCGCCGCGACGCCCGCCGCACGACCCGGCTGGGCAGCGCGGGTCGCGCGTATCATAGAGGAAAAACACCCATGAAATTGAAGAAGCTTTTGCAACGCGCGACGGCGTTTGCGGCGGTGGCGCCGATGCTGCAGGCGCCGCTGGCCTATGGCGACATGGTGAGCGCGCAGCCCGGCGGGCCGGCGGTTGTGCGCGCGCAGATGGTGGCGCATGAGCCGGCGATGAGCCAGGCGCAGGAGATCGCCCTGCTGCGCAAGCATGTGAAATATGTATTCGTGATTTTCCAGGAAAATCGCTCATTCGATTCGTATTTCGGCACCTTCCCCGGCGCCAACGGGCTGTTCACGCAGCCGCCCGGCCAGACGCCAGGCTTTGTGCAGCCGATTGAGAATGTGAACGGCAGCATGGGCACGATTTCACCCTTCCGCATAGGCCCGGCGCAGTATGCGGCGGACCTTGATGACGTGGATCATTCCTACGTGGTCATGGAACATAAGATGGACGTGGTGAACGGCGTGGCGAAGATGGACCATTACGCGCTGGATGAAGAAAAGAAGTACATGCCGCATGGGCAGAAGCTGCCCTCGCTGATGGCCAAGCAGATGGGCGAGCTGACCATGGCCTATGAGAATTGCGACACTGTTCCTTATTTGTGGAATTTCGCCAGCCGGTTCGTGCTGTTCGACAATTTCTTCCAGCATACCATGGGGCCGTCGGCGCCGAATGCGATTGTGCTGATCGCGGGGCAGACCGGCGAGACGCAATGGGTGAAGCACCCCAATGAGGCCGATGGCGCAAAGGGGCTGCTCAAGGGCCAGGGGGAGCCGGTGATTACGGATAATGATCCGTTCTGGGGCACGGGCGAGGCCGGGGACCATAGCGGGATGCCGCAAAACCCAGAGGATGGCGCGAAACATGCCGTGACACCGGCACTGAACCAGACCTATGCCTCGCTGCCGCTGAGCATGACCGGCGATACCGCGAAGCGCGTGA
>JAKBAQ010000152.1 GCA_021808985.1 Pseudomonadota bacterium | reverse complement strand
CCCGCAGGCCCACCCGCGCCGCCGCGCGGGCGCGCGGCGTGAGGAGGGTGCGATGCTGATTCGGGGATTGCTCATATTGCTGCTCTGCCAGCTGGCCGGCACGGTGGTCGCCACGGCAACCTACCTGCCGGTGCCCGGCCCGGTGCTCGGGCTCATGCTGCTGCTGGCCTATCTGCTCAAAACCGGCGGCCCCTCCGTGCATCTGCGCGACGCCTCGCAAGGTCTGCTGAAATATCTCGGCCTGCTCTTCGTGCCCGCCGGCGTCGGCGTGGTGAACGAGCTACCCGTCCTGCGCCAGAACGCCCTGGCCCTCGCCATCGCGATTCCGGTATCCACCCTGTGCGGTCTGGTCGTCACCGGGGTGCTCATGCAGTGGTTCGTCAGCCGCCGGAGCGCCGCCGATGCATAATCTCCTGCCGCTGCCGCTCTTTCATGTCTGGGTGTATCTGCAAACCCAGCCGCTGCTCGGCCTCACCGCCACGCTCTGCGTCTGGGAGGCCGCCAATTTCATAGACCGCCGGGCAGGCCGCTCGGCGCTCAGCAACCCCACGGTGCTCTCCATCATCATCATGGCGGCGCTGCTGCTGCTCACCCACACCAGCTACCAGACCTATTTCACCGGCGCGGTCTACATCCACTTCCTGCTCGGCCCGGCCACGGTCGCCCTGGCGGTGCCCATGTACGCCAATTGGCCGGCCATCCGGGCGAATTTCCTCGCCATTTTCGTCTCGCTCAGCGCCGGCTCCTTCGTCGCCGCCGGCTCGGCCATGCTCATCGCGCACGCGCTCGGCGCCCCGCGTGATGTCGTCATCTCCCTCGGCCCCAAATCGGTCACCACCCCCATCGCCATGGGCATTTCGCAAAATCTGGGCGGCATTCCCTCGCTCACGGCGGTGTTCGTCATGGTCACGGCTATGTTCGGCACGCTCATCTGCTCCGGCATGTTCCGCTTCGCCCGCGTGGTGGACTGGCGGGCCCGCGGCCTCGCGGCGGGCACCGTGGCGCACGGCCTGGCCACCGCGCGCATGCTCACCCTCAACGAGACGGCGGGCGCCTTCGGCGGCCTCGCCATCGGGCTTAACGGCATCATCACCTCGCTGGCGCTGCCGCTGCTGGTCTCGCTCATCGGCTTCTGAGAGCGCGCCTCACCAAACCCCGACACCAGCCCGCCGCGCCCGCCCGCGCACATAAAACGTCCAGCCCACCTGCACCGCCAGCGGCAGCAGCAGCAGCGGCGGCTTCCAGCCCGGCGGCAGGGCCAGAAACACCAGCGCGCACACCCCGCCCAGCACGGTGAACCCCCAGTGCAGCAGCGTCACCACCCGCGCATCCATCCCCGCGCGGCGCACCACCTGGTATAGGTGCCCGTTATGCGCGCGGGCGATGTTCTCCCCCGCCAGCAGCCGGCGGACCAGCGTGAAGCCGACATCATAGAGCACGCCCGAGAGCAGCAGCGGCACCAGCACGAAGGAGAGCTGCACGCCCTCGAAGCGCGTCGCCGCGACGCCGAAGAGTGCGAGCATGAAGCCGCAGAACTGGCTGCCCACATCGCCCATGAAAATCCGCCCCCCGGGGAAGTTGAACGGCAGAAACCCCAGCACCCCGCCGGCCAGCAGCAGCGAGGCGGTGTAGACGAAAAACCCCCCATGCATCCCCGCGATGGCGGCGAGGAACAGGCAGGCCAGCAGCGTCACCCCGGCGGCCAGCCCGTTCAGCCCGTCGATGAAGTTCATCGCATTGGTGACGAAGAGCAGAAACAGCACGGTAAGCGGCATGCCCGCCCAGCCGAGATTGACCACCCCGTAATAAGGCAACGCCAGCGCGGGCATGGAAAGCCCAGCCGCCACCGCCGCCAGCGCCGCGATGAGCTGGGTGGCCAGCTTGATCACAAATGAGAGATCGAACAGATCATCGATGAAGGAAACCCCCGCCATCAGCAGCGCCGCGCCGATCACGCCCAGGAAATACCCCTCCGCCAGGCGCGAGACCTGCCCATACCGGTGCAGCAGCAGCACCCCCAGCATGAAGGCGGCGACAATCCCCACCCCGCCCGATTTGGGCGTGACCCGGCTGTGCGCCTTGCGCAGGCTCGGCCTGTCCGGCACGCCCAGCATCACCATCCCCCGCACGATGATGGCCGAAAAAATGGCCAGCCCCGCCATGAGGGCGATATGCCGGGGCAGCGCGAGCAGGCCGAGGGAGATAGCGGGATTCATACGCCCCCAAGCATGGCTGAAAGCGCGCTGAATTTGAAGATGCCGCGAATTGATGACAACCCCCGGTGGCGGGGGCTTGTCTGCGGCCTGTGGCCAAGCCAGAACGCATTCAGGCGAATGGGGGGCGCGGGTATGAAGATTGCGATCATCGGTGGCGGCTATGTCGGCTTGGTCTCGGGCGCCTGTTTCGCTGAGTTCGGCGTCTCGGTCGCGGTGGTGGAGGCCGATTCCGCCAAGCGCGCCATGCTGCTGGAGGGCAAGATCCCCATCTACGAACCTGGACTGGACCGTCTGGTGGCCGAGAACACCGCCGCCGGGCGGCTTGGCTTTCCGGCCACGCTGGAGGAGGGCATCGCCGGCGCGGAGGCGGTGTTCATCGCGGTCGGCACACCCACCCGCCGGGGCGATGGCCATGCCGACCTCACCTATGTCTTCGCCGCGGTGGAGCAGGTGCTGCGCGCTTTGGACCATGCGGCGGTCATCGTCACCAAATCTACCGTGCCGGTGGGCACCGGGCGCAAAATCGCCGAGCTGGCCCGCGCGCTGCGGCCCGATCTGGCGATCGAGGTTGCCGCCAACCCGGAATTCCTGCGCGAGGGCAGCGCGATCACCGATTTCATGCGGCCGGACCGTGTGGTGGTGGGCGCTGAGAGCGAGCGCGCCCGCGAGGTGCTGCAACGGCTCTACCGCCCGCTTTATCTGCGCGAGGCCCCCATCGTCTTCACCGGGCTGGAGAGCGCCGAGCTGACCAAATACGCCGCCAATGGCTTCCTCGCGATGAAGATCACCTTCATCAACGAAATGGCCGATCTGTGCGAGAAACTAGGCGCGGATGTGAACGATGTGGCGCGCGGCATCGGGCTGGATGGCCGCATCGGCCGCAAATTCCTGCATGCCGGCCCCGGCTTCGGCGGCTCCTGCTTCCCCAAGGACACGCTGGCCCTGATGCGCATCGCCGAGGAGGCTGGCGCGCCGAGCCGGCTCATCGAGGCGGTGGTGGCGGTGAACGACGCGCGCAAGGAGGCGATGGCCGGGCGCGTGCTGGCGGCCTGCGGCGGCTCGGTGCGGGGCCTGCGCATCGCTGTGCTGGGCCTGGCCTTCAAGCCCGAGACCGATGACATGCGCGAAGCCCCCTCGCTGCCGCTCATCAACGGCCTGGTCGCCGCCGGCGCGCAGGTCACCGCGTTCGACCCCGAGGCGATGCCCGGCGCCAGGGCGCTGCTGCCTTCGAGCGTCGCTTTCGCACCCAATGTGGATGGCGCGCTGCAAGGCGCCGACGCCCTGGTGCTGGTCACAGAGTGGAACGAATTCCGCGCCCTGGCCCCGGCGGCGCTGCGCCAGCTCATGCGCGGCAGCATCGTGGTCGATCTGCGCAACGTGTTCGACCCCCAGGTCCTGCGCAACGCCGGATTTGCCTATCACGGCATTGGCCGGGCATAAAAGCCAGCCATGCCGCCCTGCGCCCACCCGTATTTTAAGGACCGCGTCCATTGACTGCCCCTCACACGCATTATCCTGATTTCGCCAACCCCGAACTGCTTGAAAAAATTCCGCTCTCGGCACGCACCATTCTCGATGTCGGCTGCGCCCAGGGCGCTCTGGGGGCTGACTATCTGCGCCGCAACCCCAAGGCGCGGGTGCTCGGCATCGACCTTGACGAGGACGCCGCCGCCCACGCCCGCCAGCGGATTTCCGAGGTGTTCTGCGGCGATGTCGAGAAGAACCCGATGCCCTTCAGCGTCCCCGAGGGGATTGACTGCATCATCTACGGCGATGTGCTGGAGCATCTGGTCGACCCGTGGGCGCTGTTGAAGGAACACGCGAAATATCTCTCGCCCGAGGGCACCGTGCTGGTCTGCATGCCCAATGTCGAGCATTGGTCCTTCGCCGCCCGGCTGCTCACCGGCAATTTTGACTATGAGGAGCAGGGTCTCTTCGACCATACGCATCTGCGCTGGTTCACCCCGCGCATGATGGGCAAGGCCCTGGCCGATGCCGGGCTGCAACTCTCCGATGTCTCGCCCCGGCCGATCGCGCGCGAGCAGGCGGAGCAGTTCGTCAGCGCGCTCGCGCCCGGCTTGCAGGCGCTGGGCGTCAACCCGGCGGAATATCTCAACCGCGCGGTGCCGCTGCAATTCATCTGGCGCGCGCGCAAATCGGCGCTGGCGCGCATCGAGCTGAGCGCCACCATGCTGACACCGCAGGGCGGGGTGAGCGATGTGCGCGTCATCGAGCCGATCCGCGCCATGCGGACCGACAGCGCCCTGCTCGGCACCATCGCCAGCGAGACCGACTTCGACCCGCGTTTGCAGGATTCCCCGCGCATCGCCGTGCTGCACCGGCCGCTGCTGCTGGGCGAATCCGGCATCGTCCGGCTGCGCGCCCTGCTGGACAAGGGCTATGTCATCGTCAGCGAGTTCGACGACCACCCGCAATTCATGGAAGATCGCGGCGTCAACCTCGATGATCTGCTCACCTTCCGCGGCGTCCACGCGATCCAGACCAGCACCGAGAACCTGGCCGAGGCCCTGCGGCCGCAGAATCCCGAGATCGAGGTGTTCCGCAACGGCATTTTCGCCCTGCCGCCGGTGAATAATTTCAACGACCCCGATCATCTCACGCTGTTCTTCGGCGCCATCAACCGCGAGGCGGACTGGGCGCCGCTGATGCCGGTGCTCAACGAGGTGGCGCGCGCCGTGGGCGAGCGTCTGCGCTTCCACGTCCTGCGCGACGAGGGGTTCTACAACGCGCTGGAAACCCCCCATAAGCGCTTCGAGCCGATGACCAGCTACGCCGAGTACATGACCATGCTGGGCGCCGCCGACATCGCCTTCATGCCGCTGGCCGACACGCTCTTCAACCGCGCCAAGTCGGACCTCAAATTCATCGAGGCCGGGGCGGCGCGCGTGGCGGCGCTGGCCAGCAACGTGGTTTATGCCGGCAGCGTGCAGAACGGCAAAACCGGCATGCTCTTCGCCGACCCCGGAGAGCTGCGCGTAAGCCTGCTGCGCCTGCTCGCCTACCCCGAGGCCACGCGCAAAATGGCCGACGCGGCGCGCGCCTATGTCGCCGATGAGCGGATGCTGGCCTACCAGGTCGCCCCGCGCACGCGCTGGTATCGCAGCCTGTGGGAGCGCCGGGCGGAGCTTAACGAGGCGCTGAGGGCGCGGGTGCCGGAACTCTTCGCCTGATGGCGGCGGCCCGCAAAATCCGGATCGCCGCGCATATCGAGATCGACTGGCTGGCCACGCCCGCCGCACCCGCCCTCTGCCCCAATTGCGGCGCCGCCGTGCAGGCCGGGCAGCTGCTGGAAATCGACTACCGCCCCCCCGATGCGGTGCACCGCTTCGTGCTGCAAACCTGCCCGGCCTGCACGGCGCGCTTCGTCGATAACACCCACGCCATGGATTACGGCACCGACGAGCTGATCGAGATCGGCTGGAACATCTACCAGGTGCAGCTGGGCGCTGGCGTGTGGCCCATTTCCGCGCCGCTCACGCGGGTGGCCAGGCCCGCCGGGGCGCGGGTGCTGGAAATTGGCGGGGCCTACGGTTTCGGGCTGGATTTCTCGCAGCGCGCGCGCGGCTGGCGGGGCGAGGGGTACGATCCATCGCCCCTCTCCGCCTTCGGCGCGCGCGAGCTGGGGCTGGACATCCGCCAGCGCTATTTCACCCAGGCCGAGCTGCCGGATGGTCCATGGGACGTGGCGATCGCCACCGAGGTGCTGGAGCATCTGGAGCGGCCGCCGGAATTTCTGGCGCTCATGCGCGCGGCGCTGGGGGAGGGGGGCATTCTGGTGCTCACCACGCCCGATGGCGAGGCCATCACCCCGGCGCTGGAGCCTGGCGTGCTGCTGCCGCTGCTCTCGCCGGGCGCGCATCTGGTGCTGCAGACCAAAACCAGCCTGGAGCACGCGCTGCGCGCCGCGGGGTTCGCGCATGTCATCATATTGCGTGAGGGCATGACCCTGGCCGCCTATGCCAGCGCCGCGCCGTTCGCCCTGGTGGATGCCCCCGCCGCCGGGCGGGCGATGTACCGGCATTATCTGGTGGAACGCGGCCAGACCGCCGCGCCAGGCAGCGACCTGTGCCTCGGCTTCGCCGGGCGTGCCTTGTTCGAGGCCGCGAATGACGGCGACGCGGCGGCGGCGCAGGCCGCGTGGGAGATATTGCTGCCCGCGGCGCGCGCGCGCTTCGGGCTGGATCTGGCCGGCATGACCACCCTGCCCGAAGGTGCGGGCGATGCCAGCCTGGCCGGGCTGGCGCGGCTGATGCCGCTGGGCCTGGGGATGATTTTATTCGGCCGTGCCATGCAGCTGCTGAGCCAGGACACCGACCGCGCCAGCCTGCTGCCGCTGCTGCGTCTCGCCGGAGCGGCGGTGGAAGTGTTGCAGCGCGCGCTGGCGAAACGCTCGCTCACCGATGGCCTTTCCGCCAGCATCGGCGGCATCATAGCGGGCGAGATCCTGCTCTGCCAGGCCGAGGCGGGCGAGCCCGCCAGCGCCGCCGGGCTGATTGCGCGCGCCGATGTGGTGGATGGCTGGCGCGGCTTCGTCGCATTGGTCAATGCCGGGGCGCTGGCGGCGGCAGGTGAGCTGAAGGCGGCGCTGCTGGCCGATATGCCGCATCCGG
>JAKBAQ010000151.1 GCA_021808985.1 Pseudomonadota bacterium | reverse complement strand
CTATTACAACAAGCCGACCCAGGAGGGCCTGTTGCGCCACTACATGGCGATCGCGGATTCGGTGGACATCCCTCTGTTCATCTACAACATCCCCGGCCGCTCGGTGATTGACATGTCAGTCGAAACCATGGCCCGCCTCGCCGCGCACAAAAACATCGTGGGCGTGAAGGACGCGACCGCCAACCTCGCCCGCCCGCTGCACACGCTGCGCGCCTGCGGCCCCGCGTTCATCCAGCTCTCCGGCGAGGACCATACGGCGCTCGCCCATCTCGCCGCCGGTGGGCATGGTTGCATCTCCGTCACCGCCAACATCGCCCCCAAGCTCTGCGCGCAGATGCATGCCGCCTGGGCGCGCGGCGACCTTGGGGAAGCCATGGACATCCAGATGCGCCTGCTGCCCGTGCATGACGCCATGTTCTGCGAGAGCAATCCCGGCCCGGTCAAATACGCCGCCTCCCTGCTCGGCTTCGGCGCCAACATGGTGCGCCTGCCGCTGGCCGAGGTCAGCGCCGAATCCGCCGCGCGCATCAAGGCGGCGATGCTGGAAGCGGGCCTGCTCACTTGAGCGCCAGGGACAAGGAAAAGAGCAAATCGGGCTACATCTCGCACGGCATCGCCTCGCAGAACCGCAAGGCCCGGTTTGACTATAAAATCCTCTCCACCGTCGAGGCCGGAATCGTGCTCAAGGGCGTGGAGGTGAAATCCCTGCGCCTCGGCCGCGCCACACTCTCCGAAGCCTGGGCCGGCGAGCGCGAGGGCGAGCTGTACCTCTTCAACGCCTACATCCCCGAATACCAGACCGGCGTGCTCTCCCGCTTCGATGTCCGCGGCACCCGCAAACTCCTGGTGAAAAAGAAGGAGCGCAACCAGATCTTCGGCGCCATCAACCGCGAGGGCGCCACCGTCGTCCCGTTGGACATCCACTTCAACGAGCGCGGCCTGGCCAAGGTCACGCTCGGCATCGCCGAAGGCCGCCAGAAGCACGACAAGCGCCAGGCCATCGCCACGCGAGACTGGCAGCGCGACAAAGCCCGCCTCCTGCGCAACAAATAACCCCTGGGGCTCAGAGATTGTTTTAACAGTCTTTTCAAACACCCTAAGGATCATTCTCAAAAGTTTTTTGGGGTCTGGCCCTTTTTTACAAAAAAGGGCCAGAATCTTGGGGCGCTTTTTATAAAAAGCGCCCCAAACCCCGCAAAAATTTTTAATAATTTCAATTTGTTGTAAGAGAAAACGTTTAAAACAGTCGCTTAGCCGCCCAGCGCCGCCGCAATCCCCCCCACAACCGTCTCGAACATCGCCGCGTTCAGCCGTTTCGTGCTCGTATTGTAGCGTGAGACATGGTAGCTGTCCGCCAGCAGCAGCCCCGCGCGCGGCTCATGCACCGCCCCATGCGCGAACACATGCCCCGCCGCCTTCACCCCCAGCGCCTTCAGCGTCATCAGGTGAGAAATCCCCCCCAGCGCCAGAATCGCCCGCAGATTCGGCATCGCCGCAATCTCCGCCCGCAAAAACGGGTTGCAGTGCGCCTTGTCGGCGGTCTCCACCTTGTGCTGCGGCGGCGCGCAGCGCACCGCGTTGGTAATCCGGCAGTTCACCAGCTCCAGCCCGTCATCCGCCCGCTCCTGGTACACGCCCCGCGCAAAGCCGAACTTCACCAGCGTATTGTAGAGCAGCACCCCGGCATAATCCCCGGTAAATGGCCGCCCCGTCCGGTTCGCCCCGTTCACCCCCGGCGCCTGGCCAACCACCAGCAATGCCGCATCCAGCCCGCCAAAACTTGGCACCGGCGCGTTGAACCATCCCGGCTCGCGCGCCCGGTATTCCGCCCGGTAGGCCACCAGCCGCGGGCAGAGCGGGCAATCGCGCGCCGGCATCATGAAAAATCATCCTCCCGATTCGCCATCGCCCCGCGCGGCTTGCGGGTGAACTCGGCGGCAATCTCCGAAAGCTCGACGAACTGGTCCGCCTGCCGGCGCAACTCATCGGCGATCATCGGCGGGTTGGTTTTCACCGTGGAAATCACCGTCACCCGCACCCCCTTGCGTTGCACCGCCTCCACCAGCCGGCGGAAATCCGAATCCCCCGAGAACAGCACCGCATGGTCCAGCCGGGGCGCCAGCTCCAGCATATCAATCGCCAGCTCGATATCCATATTCCCCTTTATCCGCCGCCGCCCCAGCGCATCGGTGAACTCTTTCGCGGGCTTTGTAACAAGACTATAGCCATTATAGGCCAGCCAGTCGGTCAGCGGCTTCAGCGGCGAATATTCCTCCGTGTCCAGCAGCGCGGAATAGTAATACGCCCGCACCAGATTGGATTTTTCGCTGAAATACTCCAGCAACCTGCGGTAGTCCACGTCAAATCCCAGGCTTCGGGTCGCCGCGTACAAATTCGCGCCGTCTATAAACAAAGCCATGCGTTCCTGCGGGGCAAAGCGCATATGGGTCATTTCCTAATGTTAAAAAAATAGTTAAGTTCGGTATACAATATTGCAATAAATGTTAGAATATAGACATTCCTAATTAAACTTAACATTTTCTGGAAGAAATGTCGTGGAGCGATTTCAAATATGATCCTTATCGCGATCGGCGCCAACCTCACAGGGGAGGATGGTTCCACCCCCATCGATACCTGCCGCGCCGCCGTGCCGTTTCTGTGTGAAATTCCAGGACTATCCTTCGTCGCCCTGTCCAACTGGTATCGCACCCCGCCGCAGCCGCGCGCCAATCAGCCTGATTACTGCAACGGCGCCATCCGCTTTTTCGGCGAGATCACCCCGGCCGACCTGCTCGCCCGCCTGCACGAGATCGAAGCCCGCTTCGGCCGCCAGCGCGCCGAGCTGAACGCCGCCCGCACGCTTGATCTTGATATCATAGACCTCAACGGCATCATCCGCGCCACGCCTGACCCCATCCTGCCGCACCCGCGCGCGCATCTGCGCGCCTTCGTGCTGCGCCCCATCCTCGATGTCGCCCCCGGCTGGCGCCATCCCGTCCTGCACCAGAACGTCGCCACCCTGCTGGCTGATCTCCCCCCGCAAGGCGTACAGCCCTGGCATGAGGACCACGCCTGAAGGGTTGCATCCCGCCCGCCCGCACGCTAAGGCGGGCGTTCAATTTTCTGCCTGGAGCATTTCGGATGGCCCGCGTCACCGTTGAAGACTGCGTATTGAAAGTGCCGAACCGCTTTGAGCTGGTTCTGCTGGCCGCCCAGCGCGCCCGCAACATCAGCCGCGGCGAGCAGCTGACCATCGACCGCGACAATGACAAAAACCCCGTCGTCGCCCTGCGTGAAATCGCCGAGGAAACCCTGACCCTGCCGGAGCTGGAGCAGGATCTGGTCAAATCCCTCTCCCGCGTGCCCGAGCCCGAGCCGGTTGACGAGGAAGTGGCCGACCTGATCCCCACCGACCAGAATATTTTCGGCCTGCAGGATGTCTCCGCCGAGGAAGAAGCCGCCGCCCTGGCCGCCGAAGCCGAGGAAATGACCCCGGAAGACATCCAGGCCGCCATCGAGGCCGAGCTCGGCGGCAAAACCCGCCGCTGACTCACGCAAGTTTTTTCGCCCCGCGCGGCTTCGGCCGCATTCAGTGCTTTGCACCGCAGCATCCCTGCCCTAAGCTGGTCCCGTCATGCTAACAGCTTGCAGCGGGCCAGTTATTTGTTATGCGCCAGAAGGCGTGGGGGCTGCCGGGTTCCACCCGGAACTGGGTGGCCTGCTCTCGCGCATCTCCGCCTATGACAGCAAGGCGGACCCCGCCCTTATTGACGATGCCTATGCCGTCGCCCTCGCGGCGCATGAAAACCAGAAGCGTGACGACGGCGAGCCCTACATCACCCACCCGCTGGCGGTGGCCGGCATCCTGGCCGGCTACCGGCTGGACACCTCCTCCATCATCACCGCCCTGCTGCATGATGTGGTGGAGGACACCTCCGTCACCCTGCCCATGGTGCAAAAGCGCTTCGGGGCCGAGGTCGCGGGCCTGGTCGATGGCGTAACCAAGCTCACCCGGCTGGAGCTCCAGTCCGACCGCACCAAGCAGGCCGAGAATTTCCGCAAGCTCGTCCTGGCCATGAGCAAGGACATCCGCGTCCTCATCGTCAAGCTGGCTGACCGGCTGCACAACATGCGCACCATCGGCGCCATCGGCGCCGCCCACAAGCGCCAGCGCATCGCGCGCGAGACCATGGAAATCTACGCGCCGCTGGCCGAGCGCATCGGCATGGAATCGCTCAAGACCGAGCTGCAAACCCGCTCCTTCGCCGAGATCGACCCCGAAGCGTATGACACCATCCAGGCCCGCCTCAACTTCCTGCGCGGCCAGGGGGCCGATGTCATCGAGGAAGTCCGCCAGGAGCTGCTGCGCGTCTGCCAGGAGGCCGGGGTCGAGATCATCGAGATTTCCGGGCGCGAAAAATCGCCTTATTCCATCTGGGAGAAAATGCAGCGCCGCAACGTGGCGTTCGAGCAGCTGTCCGACATCATGGCCTTCCGCATCATCGTGCCCACGCGCGAGGCCTGCTATGTCGCGCTCGGCGGCATCCACGCCGCCTACCCCGTCATCGCCGGCCGCTTCAAGGACTACATCTCAACCCCCAAGGCCAACGGCTACCAGTCGCTGCACACCGGCGTCACCCTGCGCCACCCGCGCAACCAGAAAATCGAAATCCAGATCCGCACCGCCGACATGCAGATGGTCGCCGAAAACGGCGTCGCCGCCCACTGGCTCTACAAGCAGTCCGACGCCTCGCAGTCCGACATCAAGCAGTTCCGCTGGGTGCAGGATCTGCTTGAAATTCTGGAAAACTCCGCCGCGCCGGATGATTTTCTGGAAAACACCAAGCTCGAGCTCTACCAGGACCAGGTCTTCTGCTTCACCCCCAAGGGCCAGCTCATCCAGCTGCCGCGCGGCGCCACCTCGGTTGATTTCGCCTACGCCGTCCACAGCCAGATCGGCGACGCCTGCGTCGGCGCGCGCATCAACGGCAGGCTGATGCCGCTGCGCTACGAGCTGCAGAACGGCGACCAGGTTGAAATCCTCACCGCGCGCGGCGGCACGCCATCGCCGGCGTGGGAGCGTTTCGTCGTCACCGGCAAGGCCCGCGCGCGCATCCGCCGTTTCCTCACGCAGCAGGTGCGCGAGCAGCACCGCGACGCCGGCAAATCCACCCTGGCCAAGGCCTTCCGCCAGGAAGGCGTCGACGGCTCTGAAAAAGTGCTGGAAGCCACGGCCAAAACCCTCAAGCAGGCGTCGCTGGACGATCTTTTCGTCGCCGTCGCCACCGGCGCGCTCGGGCCGAAGGATGTCGTCTACGCCGCCTATCCCGAGCTGCGCGAGGTCCGCGCCCCGCGCATGCTCCCCGCCTTCATGGGCCAGTCGCTCAACCTCCGCTCGCCGCGCAACGCCGGCCACAAGGCCGAGACCGGCATGGCCGTCACCGGCCTCGTCGCGGGCATGGATGTCCATTACGCCGGCTGCTGCCACCCGCTCCCCGGCGACAAGATCGTCGGCATCGTCGCCAACGGCAAGGGCGTCACCGTCCACACCAAGGACTGCCCAAACCTCGAAACCTTCGCCGCCACGCCCGAGCGCTTCATCGATGTTGACTGGGACACCACCCATCTCAGCCGCGCCGAGGCCAAATCCCCCCGCTTCACTGGCCGCATCAGCGTCATCGCCAATAACGGCCCCGGCGTCCTCGCGGCGCTCACCAACGCCATCGCCAAACAGGACGGCGCCATCGCCAATCTCAAAATCACCCACCGCCAGCAGGATTTTTTTGAAGCCCTGGTCGATGTCGATGTCCGTGATTCCCGTCATCTCAGCCAGGTCATCGCCGGCCTGCGCGGCGCCGCCGGCATCGCCCAGGTTGAGCGCGCCAGATCATGATCCTCGGCCTCGGCGCTGACCTGTGCGACATCCGCCGCATCGAGGCCAGCCTGCTCCGCTTTGGCGACCGTCTAACCCACCGCCTCTTCTCCGCCGATGAACGCGCCCGCGCCGAGCGCCGGCCAAACACCCGCGCCGCCAGCTACGCCAAGAGATTCGCCGCCAAGGAGGCCTGCGCCAAGGCATTGGGCACCGGCATCCGCGACGGCATCCTCATGTCCGACCTGCGCGTCGTGAACACGCAAAGCGGCCAGCCCGAGATGCATCTGCACGGCGCCGCGCTGGCGCGCCTGCACGCCATGGTCCCGCCGGGGCACGCGCCGCGCATCGCCCTCTCGCTGACAGATGAATACCCCTACGCCTTCGCCCAGGTGATAATTTCCGCCGAGCCGTTAGCCGCTGATTAACTCCATCCCGGCTAGCATGTGAAAGAAACCGGATTTTAATAAATCCGGCCTGCTCCTTTTCCGAGGTGGAACAACATGCTCGCAAACACATTAGGCGCGATTGCGTATATCGCGATGGCCTTGGCCGTGGAGAGCCTCTTCACAGCCACTGAAACCTCCGTCCTCGGCCAAGGCCGCCGGCTGTTGCTGGCCGCGCTCGGCGCCGGCGCGCTGGTGCAAATTCTGCTGGGCCTGGCCGGGCATTTCGGCTTTTCCCCGGCTCTGCCCGCGCTGCGCCTGCTGGCGGCGCTCTGCCTGCTGGCGGTGCCGCTCGGCTTCTGGCCTGTGGTGGCCCGCCTGCGGCGCGGCCAGCTGCATATCCTCAACAGCCGGCTGCTGGCCCGCGCCCGCCGCGCCGAGGCAGCGGCGGCGGCGGCGCGCAGCTGGCTGGCCCTGGCCGAGCAGAGCGGGCATGTCGGCCATTGGCAGCTCACCGTGCCGGATTATCAGTTGAGCTGGTCGGATGAAATGTACCGCATCCACGGCCTGTGGCGCGAGCATTACAGACCCCGCCTTGAAAGCGCGCTGGCCGCCTTCCACCCGGTGGACGGCAA
>JAKBAQ010000150.1 GCA_021808985.1 Pseudomonadota bacterium | reverse complement strand
TGGCGGACATATTGCCCGGGCTCGTATTCAGAGCGGGACATGGCCGCACGCCTTCATCGCCGCCGCCATGTGCGCGGGCACGGGCGCCTGGGCGGCGAGTTCCGGCGCCAGGGGCAGGACGATCCGCCGGGCCAGCAGGTGCAGCGGGCCCGCTTCAGCGCCATATAGCGCGTCGCCCAGAATCGGGTGCCCAAGGGCCGCGGCGTGCACGCGGATCTGGTGCGTGCGCCCGGTTTGGGGGGTGAATTCGATCCAGCTCATCCGCTCACTCCGGCCAAGCACGCGCCAATGGGTTATCGCCGGTTGCCCGGCGGGGTCGGGCGCCATTTTCCAGCGCCGACCCTGGGTGTGCTTGGCCAGGGGCAGCTCCAGCACGCCCTGCCCTGCCCGTGGCGCGCCGCACACCACGGCCCAGTAGGTTTTTTGCGCCAGCCCGCCGGCGAAGCAGGCCTGCGCCGCCAGCAGCGCCGGTTTTTTGAGGGCGATGACCAGGCAGCCGGCTGTATCCTGGTCCAGCCGGTGGGCGAGCCAGGGGCCGGATTTGCCGCGCCGCCAGTGGGGGAAGAAATCCTCGACGCTCGGCCCGCCCGCGCGCCCGGCATGCACCGGCAGGCCGGCGGGTTTATCAATGATCAGAAACCGTGAGTCCTGGAACAGGAGGCCGGGGAGGCTCACCCGCGCAGATGCTCCGGCAGGCGCAGGCCGAGGCGGTGGGGAATGTCCCATGTCTCGCGGATGCGCCGCACTTCCCGGAAGCCGGCGGCGATATAGTTGGGGAGCGCGCGGGGATGGTCGGCGGAGCAGGTGTTCACGGTCATCCCGCGCAGGGGCGAGCCGCCGGCGAAGACGCTGTCAACCGCGGCATCGAGCAGCAGGCGGCCCAGCCCCTTGCCGATGAAGCCGGGCATGAGGCCGAAATAGTTGAGGTTCACGTTGGGCCAGTAGCCGGCATCGGTCTCGAAGAAGCCGGCCAGTTCGCCCTCCACCCGCAAGACGTGAAAGGCGACCGCGGGGTTGACCAGATGTTTGGCCAGCATGTCATCGGGCATCATCCGGCGCAGCCACCAGAGCCAGGGGGCGCCGACCTCGTTATACAGCGTGCGGTATTCAGCCACGCTGAGCCGCACGCAGCTGAGCCGCGCGCCCGCCGGAAATACCGCGCGGGGGCGGTTGGGCGCCTGGTCCATGCGCAGGAACACCACTTCGACCTCGACACTGTCAAACGCTTCGCCGGGCAGCACGCGGGCATAGTCGAGCATGTCAGTCATCAAGGAAGCTGCGCAGCTTGCGTGAGCGCGAGGGGTGCTTGAGCTTGCGCAGGGCCTTGGCCTCGATCTGGCGGATGCGCTCGCGGGTGACGTTGAACTGCTGGCCGACCTCCTCCAGCGTGTGGTCGGTGTTCATGCCGATGCCAAAGCGCATGCGCAGCACGCGCTCCTCACGCGGGGTGAGCGAGGAGAGCACGCGCGTGGCCGCTTCGCGCAGGTTGGCCTGCACGGCGGCGTCCAGCGGGATGATGGCGCCCTTGTCCTCGATGAAATCGCCCAGGTGGCTGTCTTCCTCGTCGCCGATCGGGGTTTCCAGCGAAATCGGCTCCTTCGCGATTTTCAGCACCTTGCGCACCTTCTCAAGCGGCATGCCGAGCTTTTCGGCCAGCTCCTCGGGCGTGGGCTCGCGGCCGATCTCGTGCAGCATCTGGCGCGAGGTGCGGACCAGCTTGTTGATCGTCTCGATCATGTGCACCGGAATACGGATGGTGCGCGCCTGGTCGGCGATGGAGCGGGTGATCGCCTGGCGGATCCACCAGGTGGCGTAGGTGGAGAATTTGTAGCCGCGGCGGTACTCGAATTTGTCCACCGCCTTCATCAGGCCGATATTGCCTTCCTGGATCAGGTCCAGGAATTGCAGGCCGCGATTGGTGTATTTTTTCGCGATCGAGATCACGAGGCGCAGGTTGGCCTCGATCATCTCCTTCTTGGCGCGCGTGGAATCACGCTCGCCGCGCGAGACGGTGGTGTAGACCCGGCGGAATTCCTCGATCGGCAGCCCGCCCTCGGCGGCGACCTTGCCGATCTGCGCGCGCAGCTCGGTGACCTGGGTGGTGAATTTCTTGACGAATTCCTTCCAGCCCTTGCCCGGCAGGGCGGCCACGTAGTTCATCCAGCCCGGGTCCATCTCGCGGCCACGGTAATGCTGCAGAAACTCCTCGCGCGTGACCTTGGCGCCCTCGGCGAGGCGCATGATCTGGCCTTCCAGGCCGTTAAGCCGCTGGTTGAGCACCTTGAGCTGGGCCACCAGCTCCTCGATGCGGTTATTGTGCAGGCGCACCTGCTCCACCTTGGCCACCAGCTCGTCGCGCAGCTTCTCATAGGCCTTCTCGGAGCGCGAGTTCACGTCGCCGCCGGCGGTCAGGTTGTCCAGCCGCTTCTGCTGGATTTTCGCCAGCTTCTCGTAGAGCTTCTCGATATCCTCGAAATAGGTGAAGATTTCGGGCTTCAGCTTCTCCTCGAGGGCCGCCAGCGACATGCCGCCGCCATCGCCCTCCTCGTCCTCGTCCATCTCCTCGGCGGCGGCGAAGCCCTCGGCCACGCCGGGCTCGTTGCCGGCCTGCATCGCCTCCAGGTCGACCACGTCGCGCAGCAGCATCCGGCCGTTGTTCAGCGCCTCATGCCAGGCGATGATGGCGCGGAAGGTGAGCGGGCTTTCGCACAGCCCGCGGATCATCATGTCGCGCCCGGCCTCGATGCGCTTGGCGATGGCGATTTCGCCCTCGCGCGAGAGCAGCTCCACCGTGCCCATCTCGCGCAGGTACATGCGCACCGGATCATCGGTGCGGCTGACCGAGCTTTCGGAAATATTGCCCGCCGGGCCTTCCTCGTCGTCGGCGGCCTCTTCCTTGGGCATGGCGGCGGCGTCGGTGTCCTCGCCTTCCTCGCTCTCCACCACCTGGATGCCCATTTCGGAGAGCATCGCCATGATGTCCTCGATCTGCTCCGAGGAATTCTGCTCGGCGGGCAGGACGGCGTTCAGCTCATCGAAGGTGATGTAGCCCCGCTCCTTGCCCTTGGCGATCAGCCGCTTGACGGAGGCCGATTGCGTGTCGAGCACATTGGCGTCGGCTTCTGTTTCGGGGGCTGGGGTCTCGGCGGCGGCGGTGGTCGCGGGCTTCAGTGCCATGGTCAGGCGATACTCCGGGAAATACGGGGGCTGTATTATTTTACTATTCGTTATGTAGGCAAGGAGCTTGCCTCATTTTAGTCAGTTTTCGGCGCTGCCGTGCTCGCCGGCCAGGGCCTGGCGCAGCAGCTCGTTATATTTAATGAGACGCGCCCAGGCGCCGGCATCGTCCTGATGCGCCTTCCAGAACCGCTCCAGCTCATCTCGCTGGGCACGCAATGTCTCAACGCTGAAATCCATCAGTATGTACCAACTCCACCATTTTTCAGCGGCCTCGGCCAGGCTGGCGTCAGGATCAGGGCGATGGTCCTCGGCGGCGAGGGCCTCGATGAGCCTTGCCTCCTCGGCCAGTCCAAGGAGGCTCAAGTGGGTAAAGAGGGTCTCGGTGTCAAGGTTTTTCGCGCCCGTGGCGAAGCCGTGCAGCGCATCGCGGATTTTGGCGTAGGCGGGCGGCAGGGCGAGCCGGGCGAATGCCTCGTCCACATCGTGGAGCAGCGCCGGATGGCGCAGCAGGGTCGCCAGCATCAGGCGGCCACGGCGGAAATTCGCCTCGCCGGCATCGGGCGGCGGGGTGCTGGCGCGCGCGGGGGCGGGCGGTTTTTTGCGGAAATCAGGCTTGGCGCCCCGGCGCTCGGCGAAAAACCGCTCCAGCAGCATGGCGCGGTATTCGCCGGCCAGGTTTTTGTCGGGAATCCGGCCCGCAACCTCGATCAGCCGCGCCCGGAAGGCCGCGCGCGCCTCCGGTGTGGCGCGCCCGGCACCTTCGGCCAGCATGTCATACAAGGCGGCCGAGATGGGCCGGGCGGCATCCAGCCGGGCGCGGAAGGCCGCCGGGCCCTCGCGGCGGATCAGGCTGTCGGGGTCGTCCTTCTCTGGCAGGTTGAGGAATTTAAGGGAACGGTCCGGCGCCAGGGCGCCGAGCGCGAGATCCACGGTCTTCAGCGCGGCGCGGCGCCCGGCGGCGTCGGCGTCAAAACAGATCACCGGTTCGGGCGAGAGCCGCCAGATCTCCGCCAGATGCTCCTGCGTCAGCGCCGTGCCGAGCGGCGCCACCGCCGCGCCAAAGCCGCCCTGGGCCAGCGCGATGACATCCATATATCCTTCAACAACAATTAGTTGTTCACCTTTTCGTACGGCATCGCGGGCCTGATGCAGGCCATAGAGCGCGCGCCGCTTGGCGAAAAGCTGGGTCTCGGGCCCGTTGACGTATTTGGGCTGGCCATCGCCCATGATGCGGCCGCCGAAGCTGATGATGGCGCCGCGGCGGTCGGTGATCGGGAACATCACGCGCGAGAAGAACATGTCCACCGGGCCGTGCTCGCCATGCTTCATCAGCCCGGCCTCGATCAGCTGCTCGGGCTTTATCCCCTGCCCGCGCAGCGCCGCCGCCAGAACGCCCCTGCCCTCGCCCGACCAGCCCAGGCCGAAGCGGCGGATGGCTTCCTCGCCAAGGCCGCGCCCGCGCAGGTAATCAAGCGCCGGCTTGCCTTGCGGCTCATGCAGGAATTTCTGGAAAATTTTTCCCGCCGCCGCCAGCACCTCGGCGATGCCGGCGCGGTGCTGCTCGGCCCGGGCCGCCTGGGGGCTGGCCTTGGGCACTTCCAGCCCGGCCTCGTGCGCCAGGCTTTCCACCGCCTCCATGAACCCGGCGCCGGTGGTCTTCATCACGAAGGTGATGACATCACCATGCTCGCCGCAGCCAAAACAGTGGAAATGGTCGTCATACACGTAAAATGACGGGGTCTTCTCGCCATGGAACGGGCAGCAGCCCTTGGTCTCGCGGCCGGAGCGCGTCAGCTTAACGCTGCGCCCGACCACCCCGGCAATCGGCACGCGCGCGCGCAGCTCGTCGAGAAAATTGGCGGGCAGCGCCATGGTTTCAGGCCAAAGCCGCCTTCACGGCGGCGGAGACCACGCCCATATCCAGCGCCGCGCCATGTTTGGCCTTCAGCGCGCCGATGACCTTGCCCATATCCTTGGCGCTGGCGGCCCCGGTTTCGGCGATGGCCGCCGCGATGGCGCCCAGCAGCGCCTCGCCCGTCAGCGTTTGCGGCAAAAATTCCTCAATGACGGAAATTTCCGCCTCCTCCTTGGCGGCCAGCTCCTCGCGCCCGCCCTGGCGGTATAGCGCCACGGCATCGCGGCGGCTCTTGATCATCGAGCGCAGCATGGCGAAAATCTCGTCATCCGGCACCGCGCTGATGCCCTTGGGGCGGGCGGCGATGTCGGTATCCTTCAATTTCGCCTGGATCATCCGCAGGGTGGAGGTCCGCTCCGCGTCACGCGCCAGCATGGCGGTCTTCACAGCGGCGGTAATATCTTCACGCAAACTCATGTCCATTCCTCCGGAAAAAATTTCCAGCCTCGGCGAAACAGATTGAAGCTGGACAAAAAATCCGGTAGCAGATTTCCATGCCAATTTCCATCGCTGACCTGATCGAGCTTCTCGGCGGCCCGGACGCCGCCGCCACCTTAACAGGCGTTTCGCCCGATGCCATTCGCAAATGGCGCGCCGCCGGGGCCATTCCCGCGCGGCACTGGCCCGCGATCATCTCCGCCACCGGCATCGCCATGGAGGAGCTGCCCGGCGCCGCCGTGGAGAGCGACACGCCGCCGGGCGCCACCGCCGCGCTGGTACTGGCTGACGGCTCGGTGTTCTGGGGGCGCGGCTTTGGCGCGCACGGCACCAGCGCCCCGGCGGAGCTGTGCTTCAACACCGGGATGACCGGGTATCAGGAAACCCTGACCGACCCCTCTTATGCCGGGCAGATCATCACCTTCACCTTCCCGCATATCGGCAATACCGGGGCCAATGAGGAGGATTGCGAGGCGGCCCAGGTGTTCGCGCGCGGGCTGGTGGTGAAGGAGGAGCCGGGCGCGCCATCGAACTACCGGGCCAAGACCGATCTGGATATCTGGCTGAAGCGCATGGGGGTGCCGGGCATCGCGGGCGTGGATACGCGGGCGCTGACACTGCGCATACGCAATCTGGGCGCGCCCAGCGCCGTGCTCGCTTACCCCGCTGACGGGAAGTTCGACATCGCCGCCCTGGCCGCCGCCGCCGCCGCGTGGGGCGGGCTGAACGGGCTGGACCTCGCCGCCGAGGTCTCGTGCACACAAAGCTATGAATGGACCGGCGGCACCTGGAGCTGGGCGCATGGCTTCGCCACGCCAAGCCCTACGCGCACCGTGGTGGCGGTGGATTATGGCGCCAAGCGCAACATATTGCGCTCGCTGGCCTCGGCGGGGTGCCGGGTCATCGTCGTCCCCGCCGCCTCCACCGCGGCTGAAATCCTGCGCCACGCGCCCGATGGCGTGTTTCTCTCCAACGGCCCCGGCGACCCGGCCGCCACCGCCGCCTATGCGGTTCCTGCCATCCAGGGCGTGATGGAGGCTGGCGTGCCGATTTTCGGCATCTGCCTGGGCCACCAGCTGCTGGCCACCGCGCTTGGCGGCAAGACCTACAAGCTGGAGCGCGGCCATCGCGGCGCCAACCAGCCGGTGAAGGACCTGGCCACGGGCAAGGTGGAAATCACCTCGCAGAACCACGGCTTCGCGGTGGATGAAACGAGCCTGCCCGATGGCGTGGAGGTGACGCATGTCTCGCTGTTCGACGGCTCCAACGAGGGCATCGCCTGCAAGGCCAAGCGCGTTTTCTCGGTGCAGTACCACCCCGAAGCCTCGCCGGGGCCGAGCGATTCCAGCTACCTCTTCAAACGCTTCG
>JAKBAQ010000149.1 GCA_021808985.1 Pseudomonadota bacterium | reverse complement strand
GCGGCATATTTGTGCCCCGTGGCCGCGCGCGCCGGCAGAGACCACAGCGCCGGCCCATTCACCCAGGTTTGTGGCTTTATTTGCGCCAGCACCGAATCCGGCAGGCCGATATCGCGCACCAGCAGCTCCCCGCACAGGCCCCGGCCCGGGTAGAGATAATGCCCAGGCTTGGCGCGGAAAAACGTCACCGTCAGCTCGGCCTGCGGCGCATAGCCGCGCACGGCCCCGCTCGCGCCGTCCAGGCCTGATGGCACGTCGATCGCCACCAGCCGCTTCGCCGCGCGCAGCAGCGCCGCCACCTCCGGCGAGAGCGCGCGTGAGAGCCCAGCGCCGAAAATCGCGTCTATCACCAGTCCCGCCCGCGCCACATCCGCCACGCTGGCCTGGTTCCAGGCGCGCACGCTCACCGCCCAGCCGGCGCGGCGCAGATACCCCGCCGCCGCATGCCCATCGCCGCCATTATTGCCGGGGCCGGCCAGCACCAGGGTAGGGCAGGGGGCATATCGCCGCAGCACGGCGCGCGCCACCGCGCGGCCCGCGGCATCCATCAGCGCCGGCCCGTTCCCGGCCAGCGCGTCGGCTTGTCCCATCTCGGCTGGCGTCAGCAGCTCGTGCATAAATATCCTTGGCCTTTCAAAAGAAACTGCGGTTAATTCATGTTCACGAAGGAGGCTTATATGGGCAAAGTAATTGCGGTTGCACAGCAAAAAGGCGGCGCGGGCAAAACCATGCTCGCCGCCCAACTGGCGGTGGCCCTGGCCGAATCCGCCAGCGTGGCGGCGCTTGATATCGACCCGCAAGGCAGTCTTACCATCTGGGGTAAGCTGCGCGCCAATGCGCCCAAGGCGGCGCAGGCCCTCACCCTTGCCACCATCTCGGGCTGGCGCCTGGCCAATGAGATGGAAAAGCTCAAAGCCGCGCATGATTTCGTGCTGATCGACACCCCCCCCGTCATCGACTCTGACGCCCGGCGCGCCATCCGCGGGGCCGATCTGGTGCTCATCCCCCTAAACCCCGCCCCGCCGGACCTTTGGGCGGCCGAAGGCACGCTCAAACTGGCGGCCGAGGAGCGGCGTAAAACCGCCCTCATCTTCAACCGCGCCCCCGCCGCCTCGCGGCTGCGCAAGCGGCTGGAAGCCGAGATCGCGGCGCGCGGGCTGATCCTGCTGGATAGTGCATTGGCGAATCGGGCCGGCTACGCGAACGCCTTCGCCGAAGGCCTGGGCGTCACCGAGGCAGGCCCCTCCACCCAGGCGGCGGAAGAGATCCGCGCCGCCGTTTTGGCCCTTAAAGGGGCCATTGGTTCATAGACCATGAAAAAAACTTCATGGCCAACCCCTTATTCAGGCAAGAAACCGCATGAAAGGGCTTGCGCGGTTGCCATTTTTCCGCCACATACCTGCTCGTGGCGCTAAGGAAACTCAACTGAAGTGCCAGCCGCCAAGTTTAGGGAGCAACGCAATTCGTACCGAAAAGGTACAGGCCGGTCGCAACAGACCGGCCTTTTTTATGCGCGCTCCGCCCCGGCTCATGAATTATGTTGCGTTGCAATATAATGGAGCCCTCTACCCCTTGCGGCGGTGGAACCGCGTGATGATCACCTCGCCCCAAACCCCCGCCTGGCTGAACGGATCAGCCGCGACAAACGCCTCAACCGCGCCGCGGTCCTCGGCCTCGATGATAAAGAGCGACCCGATCATCGTCTCGCCGTCATCGGTCTGCAACGGGCCGGACATAACGATGCTCACGCCATAATCCGCATCCGTTTCCACAAAGGCGCGATGCGCGGCATAATGTTCCAGCCGGAGCGCGAGCGTGCCGGGGCGGTCTATCGCGTGGAGGGCAAATAACGGCATCGTATTTAACTCTTTCTCGTTAAGTGGCTATAATTAGAATCAATTTGCTGATTTGACATTGCCCGCCAACGCCACCCAGCTCTGACTTTTGCGCGAAACCCGCGATTGTAAGGAATATAAAGGATGAAGCTTCTCCGTTATGGCGACCCGAACCAGGAAAAATGGGGCATGCTCGATGCCGGAGGGCATATCCGCACGCTGGATGACGCGCTCACCACCATCACCGGCGAGCCCCTCAGCCCCGGCTGGCTGGCGCAGCTCGCGGCTCTAGACCCTGCGAAGCTCTCCCTTCTCAAAACCGGCCGCCGCATCGGCCCGGCCATTCCCCGGCCGCTGAATTTCGTCTGCATCGGCCTCAACTATGCCGACCACGCGGCCGAAACCGGCGGCAAAATCCCCAAGGAGCCCATCCTCTTCCTCAAATCCCTCTCCGCCTTCTGCGGCCCGTATGATGACATCATCATCCCCCCCGGCTCGCTGAAGACCGACTGGGAGGTGGAGCTTGGCGTCGTCATCGGCACCAAGGCATCGCATGTGGCCGAGGCTGACGCCATGGACCATGTCGCCGGCTATTGCACGGTCAACGACATTTCCGAGCGCGCCTACCAGACTGAGCGCGGCGGCACCTGGGACAAAGGCAAAGGCTGTGACAGTTTCGGCCCCATCGGCCCCTACCTCGTCACCAAGGACGAAGTGCCAGACCCCCAGAACCTGCAGCTCTGGGCCGAGGTGGACGGCGTGCGCATGCAGGATGGCAGCACCAGCAACATGATCTTCGGCGTCCGCTTCCTGGTCAGCTATGTCAGCCAGTTCATCACCCTGCACCCCGGCGATATCATCGCAACCGGCACCCCCGCCGGCGTCGGCATGGGCAAGAAGCCAGACCCCATCTTCCTGCGCCCCGGCCAGCAGGTTAAAATCGGCGTGCAGGGGCTGGGCGAGCAAAGCAGCAAGACGATCGGAGGCTGATAAAATGGTCACGGAATTCGCTGAAATCGAAGTCATCCCCGGCACCGAGGCGCGCTTCATCGCCGGGGTGGAAGCCAGCCGCGCCGCTTTCCTGCGCTCGCCCGGCTGCCATGGCCTGGCGCTGCACCAGAGCATCGAAAACCCGCAGCATTTCGTGCTGCAGGTCAAATGGGAGAGCGTGGCCGACCATATGGAAAAATTCCGCGGCGCCGCCGAGTTTCAAATCTGGCGCGGCAATGTCGGCCAGTTTTTCGCGGTGGCGCCCAAGGTCTGGCACAGCAACATGGTCGCCTGAGCCCGCGGGCCGGTGGCGCGGGGCGGAGAATTTTGGTAGGGCGTGCCGATGGACCAAACCCTCCCCATTTCCGAAGCCCTCACGCGCATTCCGCCCCGGCGCACCTTCGCCATCATCTCCCATCCTGACGCCGGCAAAACCACGCTGACCGAGAAGCTCCTGCTCTTCGGCGGCGCCATCCGCGAGGCCGGCATGGTCAAGGCCCGGCAGGACCGCCGGCAAACCCGCTCTGACTGGATGAAAATCGAACGCCAGCGCGGCATTTCCGTCACCTCCTCGGTCATGACCTTCGAGTTCGGCGGCGCCGTGTTCAACCTGCTTGATACCCCAGGCCACGAGGATTTCTCCGAGGACACCTACCGCACCCTCACCGCGGTAGACTCAGCGGTAATGGTGATCGACGCCGCCAAGGGCATCGAGCTGCAAACCAAAAAGCTCTTCGAGGTCTGCCGCCTGCGCAACATCCCCATCACCACCTTCATCAACAAGATCGACCGCGAGGGTCAGAACCCCTTCGAGCTGCTGGACGAGATCTCCGACACGCTGCAGCTTGATATCTGCCCGCAGGTCTGGCCGATCGGCATGGGCGGGCTGTTCAAGGGCTGTTACGACCTGCGCAACGACAAGCTGGTCTCCGCCCGCAAACCGGGCGAAGACGGCCCAGCCCAGGGCTTCGCCATCCCCGCCGACCAGCAGGCGCAGCTTGATGAGGATGTGGAGCTGATCCGCGCCGCCTACCCCGCGTTCGACCAGCAGGCCTTCTCCGAGGGTCATCTCACCCCGGTCTATTTCGGCTCGGCCCTCAAGGATTATTCAGTGCGCGAGCTGCTCGAGGGCCTGGTCGCCAACGCCCCCGCGCCCCAGCCCCGCGCGGCGGATACGCGCGTGGTGGAACCCGCGGAAACCCCGGTCACCGGCTTCGTCTTCAAGGTCCAGGCGAATATGGACCCCCAACACCGCGACCGCATCGCCTTCACCCGCATCTGCTCAGGCAAATTCGTGCGCGGCATGAAGCTGATCCACTCGCGCACGCTCAAGCCCATGGCCATCCAGGCGCCTATCTTCTTCTTCGCGCAGGACCGTTCACTGGCCGAGGAAGCCTACCCCGGCGACATCATCGGCATCCCCAACCATGGTACGCTGCGCGTGGGCGACACGCTGACCGAAGGCGAGAAGCTGCGCTTCACCGGCATCCCTGACTTCGCGCCGGAAATCCTGCGCCGCGTGCGCTTATCAGACCCGATGAAGGCCAAGCAGATGCGCAAGGCCCTGGAAGATCTGGCGGAAGAAGGCGTCACCCAGGTATTCCGCCCGATGACCGGCGCGGAATGGATCGTCGGCGTCGTCGGCGCCTTGCAGCTTGATGTTCTCTCCAGCCGCATCGAGCAGGAATATTCCGTCCCCGTCGCCTTCGAGGCCGCCCCCTACGACACCGCCCGCTGGGTCTTCTCCGAGGATCAGGCGCGCCTGAAAACCTTCATCGAGCAGAACAAATCCGCGATGAGCGAAGACCGCGAAGGCGCGCCGGTCTATCTGGTGCGCAACAGCTGGGAGCTCAACCGCATGAAGGAGAATTTCCCCGAAATCACCTTCTCCGCCACCCGCGAGCGGAGATAGAGCATTCCGCTTTTAACTGAACGTTCTATCCTTTCTCTTATAAAAAATTGAAATTACTAAAAATTTTTGCGGGGTTTGGGGAGCTTTTTATAAAAAGCTCCCCAGGATTCTGGCCCTTTTTTGTAAAAAAGGGCCAGACCCCCAAAAACTTTTGAGAATTATCCTTAATGTTTTTGAGGAGACTGTTAAAACAATCCCTAACCCCATGTCATAAAATCAACCGCCCCGGCGTTCCAGCCAGAATGCCGGGGCGCCGCCGCCTCACACCATCATTGCCTTCTGGTTCACAATGTCATCAAGCGCCAGCAGCCGGTTCACCAACAGGGTAGAGCGTTGCAGCATCGCCGTTTCCATCTGCCTGGCGCGTGTCGCATCCGTGCGCCGCGCATTCACCGCCGCGATCGAGGTGCAGTGAAACGCCTCATGATGCTGCCCGATCTCCGTCCATAAAGCCGTCGCCTCAGGCACGCCCATGTCACGGATCAGTTCGTTGCCGTCCTTTTCATACCATTGCCCGAACTGGCAGCTGCTATGGTCGCAGCAATGGGGGTCCTCCGAGCCTTTCGCCAGGCAAGTGCGGACCATCTTCACATAGTTCACATGCTGCGTAACAGCGCGCAATATCTGAATTGCCACATTCCCCTCCAGATTTATTTGCAACTCTCCATACCATTTTGAAAATGTGAAATCTATCTAAAATAGCAAAAAACTCACGCTCCCGTGATTTTTTCGCCCTCCAGCCCCGCCCGGCCGCCGCATGGTTTAATCTCGGGGTGGGGCTTTCCATCCGCGGCGGGGTTTGCTAGAGGGTGCGCGCGGCGGGTGCTTAGCTCAGTTGGTAGAGCAGCTGACTCTTAATCAGCTTGTCGTAGGTTCGATCCCTACAGCACCCACCATTTCCAATCACTTCCCGGCATTTCGCTCCAGCGCGCAACGCCCAGCCACTTGGCGGATTGACTTACCCAATCCTTCTGGAGATGCTGCCCGGCGGAAAAACCATCCGGAGGATACCATGCGCACGCAAGAGCGGAATCATGCGCCGCCCCAGCTTGCCGGCGGGGCTTCAATGGCGCTGGCGCATGAACATGCCCCCGCGCCGCGACGCGGCGATACGCTTTAACCCATGTCCGGCACAGGCCATCCCGGCATCGGGCGGCGTTTTCCCCCCGCCAGCGGCAAGGTGGAGCAGGCCGCGATCAGCGCCTTCGCGCGGGCGATCGGCGAAACCAACCCGATCTATTTTGAAACCACGGCCGCGCGCGCCGCCGGCTTCCGCGCCATCCCCGCGCCGCCCACCTTCATATTCTGCATCAAATACCAGGCGGCGACACCTGTTGCCGTGCTGGAAGCCCTGGGCATCAACGGCCAGGCCGGAGATCTTCTGCATGCCGAGCAGAATTTCGAATATTTCAAACCGGTCTGCGCCGGCGACACGCTGACCTTCAGCGAGCATGTCGCCGATATTTACGAGAAGAAAGGCGGCGCGCTGCTCTTCATTGTGCTGGAGACGAGCGTGACCAACCAATCAGGCGAGCTGGTGGCGAAAATCTCTCACACCGAGGTGAAACGGAGTTGAGCAAAATCCCCAACACGCCCCACACCGGCGATGACATTCCAGTGCTCCACCTGCCGCCGGTCAGCCTTGAAATGCTGAACGCCTACGCCGCCGCATCCGGCGACCACGCGGCGGTGCATCTTGATACTGAAAACGCCCGCTCCATGGGTTTCTCCGATGTCATCGCGCATGGCCTGCTGGTCATGGCCTTCATGGGCCGCGCGGTTACGGATCGTTTCGCGTTGCAAAACCTGCTCTCGCTCTCAGCGCGCTTCACCGATGTCGTTAATCTTGGCGATGCGCTCGCCTGCCACGGCAAAATCACTGAAATCCGCGCGGATGCAACCTGCGTTCTGGATCTTGCCGTCCAAAACCAGCACGGGCAGGTCAAAATCAAAGGCCAGGCAATCGTGAAATTTTAAAGTTCCAGGCTTTTTCCAAAGCCCCAAGCCGCCGGCGGGCTTTTCCACCCCACCCCCTTCAAAAGCCGGCTTCTTGCTCAAACAACGGGAGACAACATGGCAGACTTCGCGAATGTTCTGGTGGAAAAAGCCGACGGCATCGGCACAATCACGCTAAACCGCCCGCAAGAGCTCAACCCGCTCGATTATGACATGGTGAACGACCTGCACGGCGCGCTG
>JAKBAQ010000148.1 GCA_021808985.1 Pseudomonadota bacterium | reverse complement strand
ATGGATTCAGTTGCATCGGCGGGGAGGGTCGTTTCGGTTCGCGGCGTTGTCGTGGATGTCAGTTTCGCTGACGGTATTTTGCCTGATATTAACACCGCGCTGGTGGTGGAATGGGACCGCCCGCAATCGCTGACCCTTGAGGTGCATTCCCATGCCGATGCCGCCACCGTGCGCGCGATCGCCCTGCAGACCACTGCGGGCCTGGCGCGCAACACCGCTGTCCGCGCCACCGGCGGGCCGGTGAGCGTGCCGGTGGGCGCGGCGGTTTTGGGGCGGCTGCTCGATGTCACCGGCAATGTGGGCGACCGCGGCCCGCCGCTGCCAGCGGACACGCCCCGCCGCCCGATCCATAATCCGCCCCCCGCGCTGGGCGAGGTGGTCGCCACGCATGTGATGTTCGAGACCGGGATCAAGGTGATCGACCTGCTCGCCCCCATGGCCCAGGGCGGCAAGGCGGCGATGTTCGGCGGCGCGGGGGTCGGCAAGACCGTGCTGGTGATGGAGCTGATCCACGCCATGGTGGAGAAATACCAGGGGATTTCGGTATTCGCGGGTGTGGGGGAGCGCTCGCGCGAGGGGCATGAGCTGCTCAATGACATGCGCCATTCCGGTGTGCTGGCGCGCACGGTTCTGGTTTATGGCCAGATGAACGAGCCGCCTGGCGCGCGCTGGCGCGTGCCGCTTACGGCACTCACCATCGCCGAGCATTTCCGCGACGCCATGCACCAGAACGTGCTGCTGCTGATGGATAACGTCTTCCGCTTCGTGCAGGCGGGGGCGGAGGTCTCCAGCCTGCTCGGGCGGCTGCCCTCGCGCGTTGGCTACCAGCCCACCCTGGCCAGCGAAGTGGCCGCGCTGGAGGAGCGCATCGCCTCCGTCGCCGGGGCGGCGGTCACCTCCATCCAGGCGGTGTATGTCCCGGCCGATGACTTCACCGACCCGGCGGTGACGGCCATTTCCAGCCATATGGACAGCATCGTCATGCTCTCGCGCCAGCTGGCGGCCGAGGCGTTCTATCCGGCGGTGGACCCGCTGGCCTCCTCCTCGATATTGCTCGATCCCCTGGTGGTCGGCGCGGCGCATTACCGCGTGGCGGAGCGCGTGCGCGAGGCGCTGGCGCGGTTCAAGGATCTGCAGGACATCATCGCTCTGCTGGGCATGGAGGAATTGGGCGCGGCGGACCGCCTGATCGTGAAACGCGCGCGGCGCCTGCAACGCTTTTTGAGCCAGCCGTTCAGCGTGACCGAGGCGTTCACCGGCACGCCGGGGCGTTCGGTCAGCTGCGCTGACACCGTGGCCGGGTGCGCGGCAATTCTGGACGGTGAAGCCGATGATTGGGCGGAGGGCTCGCTCTACATGGTGGGCACGCTGGAGGAGGCGCGGGCGAAGGAAGCCGCCGCGCTGAAACCGGCATGAGGTTGCAAATCATCACCCCGCTGAGCGTGGCTGTTGACGTGCCGGACATCCGCGCCCTGCGCGCCGAGGATGCGAGCGGGCATTTTGGCATCCTCCCCGGCCATGCGGAATTTCTCTCCAGCCTGGTCATCTCCGTGGTGGGCTGGACCGGCGGTGACGGCACCCAAGATTACTGCGCGGTGCGCGGCGGGATGCTCGCGGTGACAGCCGGGCGGGAGATCACCATCACCACGCGCGAGGCGGTGCCGGGCGATGACCTGGCCACGCTGGAAGCCGATGTGCTGGCCCGCTTCCGCGCCGCGCTGGAGGTGGAGAAAACCGAGCGGGTGGCGAGCACCCGGCTGCAGCTGAACGCCATCAGGATGATCATGCGGCATCTGCGGCCGGATACGCGCGGCGTGGGAGAGTTTTCATGAGCGAGCCGGAGGAGACAGACCCGCTGGTGAAGGGCGTGCGTCTGCGCGGCGCGCGCCACCAGCGCTGGCTGCGCGAGGGCGAAGCCTCCACCGCGCGGCGCCTGGCGCAAATCGGCGTGCTGGGCTGGATCATCGTGGTGCCGATGCTCATCGGCGTGTTCATCGGCCGTTGGCTGGACCACAGGTTCAACACCGGCATTTTCTGGACCGCGCCGCTGCTGTTCCTGGGGCTGGGGCTGGGCTGCTGGTCGGGGTGGAAATGGATGCAGGGCGCATGAGCGCGGCGCTGTATCTGGCGGCCGGGTTTTGTGCCGGGCTGGGGTATTTTCATGCGGTATGGCGCAGCGCGCTTGCGTTCACGCAGGGCGGCGCGGCGGCGGCCGTGTGGCTTGGGCTGGCGCGGCTCGTCCTGCTGGGCGGGCTGCTGGCGCTGGCCGGCCGGCACGGGGCGCTGGCGCTGCTGCTCACGGCGCTCGGGGTTCTGGCCGCCCGCCCGCTGGTGCTGCGCCGCCACCGGGTGGCGGGATGATCTCGCCGCTCAGCAATCCGCCGCTGTTCCACCTCGGCCCGCTGCCGGTCCCGGAATCGGTTGTTGCCACCTGGGGCATCATGCTGCTGCTGGCGGGCGGCGGCGCCATGCTCACCCGCGGGCTCCGGCTCGCCCCCAGCCGCACGCAGGCGGCGCTGGAGCTGATCGTGTCTACCGTGGACAGCCAGATACGCGATACCATGCGCGTGGAGCCGGGGCCCTACCGCGCCTTCATCGGCACGCTGTTCGTGTTCATTTTCGCCGCCAACTGGTCCGCGCTGCTGCCCGGCGTTGAGCCGCCCACCGCGCATCTGGAGACCGACGCGGCGCTGGCGCTGCTGGTGTTTCTCGCGGTCATCTGGTTTGGCGTGCGCGCCGGGGGTGTGCGCGGGTATCTCGCCAGTTTCGCCTTTCCCAACCCCATCATGATCCCGCTCAACTTCATCGAGACGCTGACCCGCACCTTCTCGCTGCTGGTGCGCCTGTTTGGCAATGTCATGAGCGGGGTGTTCGTCATCGGCATCGTGCTCTCGCTCGCCGGGCTGCTGATCCCGATCCCCCTGATGGCGCTCGATCTGCTCACCGGCGCCGTGCAGGCCTATATTTTTGCCGTGCTGGCGATGGTGTTCATCGCCGGGGCGGTTGCCGAGGCCAAACCTGAAACCCCCAGCACGAAGGCTCCCCCATGAACTGGTTGGCGTTTGCTAGCATTATTTCCGCCGCGCTCGCGGTCTCCTTTGGCGCCATTGGCCCGGCACTGGGCGAGGGCAGGGCGGTGGCCGCGGCGATGGACGCCATCGCCCGCCAGCCCGAGGCGGCGAACACCATCTCGCGCACGCTCTTCGTCGGCCTCGCGATGATCGAGACCATGGCGATCTACTGCCTGGTCATCGCGCTGCTGCTGCTGTTCGCGAACCCGCTGCTGAAATAACGCCATGAGCATCGACTGGGCGGCGCTGGGGCTGCAGGCCCTCAACGTCCTGATCCTCGTCTGGCTGCTGGCGCGCTTTTTCTGGCGCCCAGTCGCTGGCGTGATCGAACAGCGCCGCGCCGCCGCGCAAGCCCTGCTGGACGATGCCGGGGCCAAGAACGAGGCGGCGAAGGCGGCTTTGGCTGAAGTCACCGCGACGCGCGCGGGGTTTGCCCAGGAACGCGAGGCGCTTCTCGCGCAGGCGCAGGCGCAGGCCGCCGCCGCCCGCACCACCTTGCTGGCCGCGGCGGCGCAAGAGGCCGAGGCGCTGCGGCGGGAAGCCCGCGCGGCCATGCAAACCGAGCAGGCCGCCGCCGCCCAGGCGTGGCGCGCGCGCGCCAGCCGTCTGGCGGTGGATATTGCCGCGCGCCTCGCCGCCCGGCTGCAGGGCGAGGCGGTGCAGGCGGCGTTTCTGGAGTTTCTGCTGCGCGAGATCCAGGCATTGCCGCCCGCCGCCCGCCAGGCGGCGGCGCTGGAGGCCGTCAGCGCCACGGAAATTCCCGCCGCCGCGCAGCCGGATATCACCGCGCGCATCAGCGCCGCTTTAGGTGCCACGCCGCGCATCAGCTTCATAACCGAACCCGCGCTGATCGCCGGGCTGGAGCTGCGCGGCCCGCATCTGCGCATCAGCAACAGCTGGCGCGCCGATCTCGACAGTATTGAGCAAGACCTCACCCATGACGGATAAATCTTCCCCCCTCCCGGACGCCTGGCTCGCCGCGGCGGATGTAAAACTGGGTGCCGCGCAACTCGGCGCGCGGGCTGACCAGATTGGCCGTGTCGAGGAGGTGGGCGACGGCGTTGCTCTCATCTCCGGCCTGCCCGATGTCCGGCTGGACGAGCTGCTGCAATTCGCCTCCGGCCAGTTCGGCTTTGCCCAGGTGCTGGAGCGCACGCGCATCGGCTGCGTGCTGTTCGACGATGCCGATACCATCCAGGCCGGGGAGGCGGTGCGCGGCACCGGCGATGTTGTGCGCGTGCCGGTTGGTCCGCAACTGCTGGGCCGCGTGGTGGACCCGCTAGGCCGCCCGCTGGACGGCAAAGGCCCGCTCCAGGCTGAGCGCCTCATGCCCATCGAGCGCCCGGCCCCCGCGATCATTGACCGCGAACTGGTCACCCAGCCGGTGCAGACCGGGGTTTTGGTGGTGGATACGCTCTTCGCCCTGGGGCGCGGCCAGCGCGAACTCATCATCGGCGACCGCGCCAGCGGCAAATCCGCCATCGCGATCGACACCATCATCAGCCAGCGCGACAGCGGCATGATCTGCATCTACATCGCCGTCGGCCAAAAAACCTCGGCCGTGCGCCGCGCCATAGACGCCATCCACAGCCGGGGCGCGCCCGCGCGCAGCCTCATCGTCGTCGCGGAGGCCGCCAGCGCGCCGGGGTTGCAATGGGTCGCGCCCTTCGCCGGCCTCACCATGGGAGAATATTTCCGCGACCAGGGCCAGCATGTGCTCGTGGTGATCGACGACCTCACCAAGCACGCAGCCAGCCACCGCGAAATCGCGCTGCTCACCCGTCAGTCGCCGGGGCGTGAGGCATACCCGGGCGATGTGTTCTATGTGCATGCCCGCCTGCTGGAGCGCGCGGCGAAACTCAATGCGCGGATGGGCGGCGGCTCGCTCACGGCGCTGCCCATCGCGGAGACGGATGCGGGCAATCTCTCCGCCTATATCCCCACCAACCTGATCTCCATCACCGATGGCCAGATCGTGCTGAGCAGCAAATTGTTCCATGAAGGCCATAAGCCCGCGGTCGATGCGGCCACCAGCGTCAGCCGTGTCGGCGGCAAGACCCAGGCGCCCGCCCTGCGCGAGGCGGCGGAGACGCTGCGGCTGGATTATGCGCAGTTCCTGGAGTTGGAGATGTTCGCGCGCTTCGGCGGCGTGCCGGATGCGCGGGTGCGCGGCCAGCTTGCACGCGGCGCGCGAATCCGCGCCATTTTGCGCCAGCCGCAGCATGCGCCGCTGCGTCTGGACGAGGAGGTGGCACTGGTCGCCGCCGTGCAGGCTGGCCTGCTCGATGCGCTGGAGCTGCCCGTCATCGAGGCGTTTCGCGCGGGGCTGCGCGCCATGCTGGACCGCGAGGCGCCGCAGCTCGTGCGGGAACTCCAGCACACCGGCGCGCTGAACAACGGCGGGAAGGCCGTCCTCATCGCCGCGCTGGCGGCTTACGCGCAGAGCTTCGCGGCCAGACCATGACAGAGCGCCTGGCCGGCATCAGCGCGCGGATCGAGGGCATAAGCCAGCTTGGCGCGGTGATGAACGCGATGCGCGGCATCGCCGGGGCGCGGGCGCAACAGGCGCGCGGCCAGCTTGCCGCCGTGGAGCGCTACGCCGCGGGCATAACCGGGGCGATCGGTCGGGCGCTCAGCTTCATGCCGGAACGCACCGGGAGCGGCGCTGGCCCGCCCCGCCCGGCGCTGGTGCTCTTTTGCGCCGAACAGGGCTTTGCCGGGGCCTTCAGCGAGCATGTGCTGGATGCCGCCGGGCCAGGGCTGCACGGCTCCAGCCTCTTCCTCATCGGCACACGCGGCCGCGCGGCGGCGGCCGAGCGCGGGCTCACCCCCGGCTGGAGCAGCCCATTGCCCGCCCATTCCGCGGGCATCCCCCGCCTCGCCGATGAAATCGCCCAGGCGCTCTACCAGCGCATCGCCGCCGCCGGGCTCAACCAGATCGACGCCTTGTTCAGCCGCTCGCGCCCCGGCCAGGATATCACCGTGGAGCGCCAGCGGCTGCTGCCGTTTGATCTCACGGCCATTCCCCGCGCGCCGCCCGGCGGGCTGCCCGTGCTCAACCTGGCCCCCGATGAGCTTTTGCGCGGGTTGATGGCCGATTATCTCCACGCCCAGCTTTGCAATGCCGCGCTGCACGGCTTCGCGGCGGAAAACCAGGCCCGCATGGAGGCCATGGCCGCGGCGCACCAGCAGGTGGAGCGTCAGCTTGATATTTTGCGCGCGGCGCAGCGTCTGGTCCGCCAGGAGGAGATCACCGCCGAAATCATCGAGCTTTCAGCAGGTGAAATGGCGAGCCGGGAAATTATATAAGGACTGCTGCGCTGTTTTTGATGTGCATCATGGCGGTGCGGATCACGATGTGCTTTGCTCCATCGCTGAAAAGGGGGAAACATGGCGGCCAGGCTGGCACCATCGTATTCACTTCCGTGGGCGGATGAGGTTTTCCTCGGCCGCGTCATTACCGGGCATGTGCCCTGCCGCGGGCGGGACTGCCCGGTGGCCGAGAGCATACTATTGGAAACGCCGTTCTTCTCGCTGCGCCGTTTCAGCTATGCGCGCCCCGCCGCTATGCCGCCCAGGTTGCTGCTGGTGGCGCCGCTCTCGGGCGCCCGCGCCCTGGTGCTGCATGACATGCTGAGCAGCCTGCTGCCGGAATTTGATCTGCATGGGCTGTTCTGGGCGGACCCGGTGAATATCCCGGCGGCCGAGGGGCCTTTCGGCCTTGCCGACAACATCGCCAGCGTGCTGGCGGCGTTGCACTGCCTTGGCGCGGGCACGCATCTGCTCGGGCTGTGCCAGTCCGCGCTGCCCGCGCTGGCCGCCACCGCGCTGCTGGCGGCTGAGGGCGGGCCGGCGCGCCCCGCCTCTCTGATGCTGCTCGGC
>JAKBAQ010000147.1 GCA_021808985.1 Pseudomonadota bacterium | reverse complement strand
GCTCAGCAGCCGCGAGGGCATCTGCCGGTCCAGCAGCACAAACACGCCCCGGTCATCGGCCCGGCGGATCAGCCGCCCGAACGCCTGGCGCAGCCTCAAGCGTACAATCGCATCATCATAATCCTTGGGTGCCCCGCCGGAGAGATGCGTGCGCCGCGTGCGGTGCAAAATATCCGGGCGCGGCCAGGGCGTGCGCTCAAACACCACCAGCCGCAGCGCATTGCCGGGAATATCCACGCCATCGCGCATCGCATCGGTGCCGAGCAGGCAGGCATGCTCCTCGGCGCGGAAAATATCCACCAGCGTGGCATTGTCCATCGCGTCCACATGCTGGGCGTAGAGTGCGATTCCCGCCTCCTCCAGCGGCTTGGCGATGCGCGCCTGCACCGCGCGCAGCCGCGAAATGGCGGTGAACAATCCAAGCCCGCCGCCCCCCGCCGCCTGAAACAGCGCCTGATACGCCCCGGCCAGCGCCCCCATGTCCTGCGTGTTCACATCCGTGATCAGCGCTATGCGCGTGCGTTGCGCATAGTCAAACGGTGAGTCGAACGCCGCGCGGATGGCCGGCGCCGCCAGATGCGCCGCCCCCGTGCGCGCCTCGGCACCCTCCCAGGCGGTTTCGTTGTCCGCCCCGTCGCGCAGCGTGGCGGAGGTTATGAGCATGCCATGCGCCGGGCGCGCGATGGTCTCGATGAACGCCTCCGTCGGGTCCAGCAGATGCGAGAGCAGCAGCACGTCGCGGTCTGTGCCCGCCTCGCGGTCCAGCCGCAGAAACTCTATCCGCCCCGGCCGCTCGCCGGGTTTGGCCTCGCTTTCCAGCCCGTCCAATATCCGCCGCCAGGCGGTAATGCTGTCGATCGCCCGGCGCTTGATGCTGCGCGCGGTGCCCTCCAGCCGCTGGCGCGCGGTCTCCTCCAGCGTCTCCGCCTCGGCCTCCAGCCGCTCCAAAAATCGCTGGCGCAATGTCACCAGGGGCAGGCGCAGCGTCTCCAGCGCGGCCGAGAGGGTGGCCGCCACGGGCAAAATCTCCGGGTCGATCGGGTGCAGATCCACCTCGAACGCCATCGCCCCTTTAATCTCCGCCTCCGTGCCGCGCGCCAGCGCCTGCACCCGCAACGCCCGCAAAAACGCCTCCGCCGGGTTTTTGTCCGATTCCAGCTCCGGGTCCAGCCGCGTGGAGAACATCGGCGCCGGCAGCGCCCTGGCCGCCAGCAGCGCCGCGTCCAGCGCGCGCTTTATGGCATCATCCGTGGCGGCGAAATCCTCCAGCCGCCGCGCGAGCCCCCGCGCGCGCGAGCGTGCGCCCTCCGCCCCCAGCAGCCAGCGCCGCAGCTCCGCCATCGCCGCGCCTGAAAGCTCGACCGCGAAAGCGCTGTCAGCGGCATCAAAAATATGGTGCCCCTCGTCGAACACATAGCGCGTGGGCACATAATCATCATCCAGCCCGCCCCACACCGCCTGCGCCATCACCAGCGCATGGTTGGCGATCACCAGATCCGCCTCGCGCGCATTGCGGATCACCCGCTCGATCACGCAGGTGGAAAAATGCGGGCAGGCGGCATGGATGCACTCGCCCCGCCGGTCCGCGATCTGCGCCAGCAGCCCATGGCCGAACAGTTCCGCGAACCAGCCCGGCAGGTCGCCACCGAACAAATCGCCATCCGCGCTCGCCATCGCCCAGCGCGCCACCAGCCCCAGCGGCACCGCATGGCGCTCCACCCCCATCGCATCCTCAAAATTGAGCAGGCAGAGGTAATTTTCCCGCCCCTTGCGCAGCACCACCCTGGTGCCATCCGGCAGGCGTCCCGCCTCCTGCTCTATCTGGCGCTGCAAATGCCGCGTGAAGGTGGAAACCCATACCGCGCCCTTGTTCTGCTGCGCCCACAGGCTGGCCGGGGCCAGATAGCCCAGGGTCTTGCCCGTGCCCGTGCCCGCCTCGGCCAGCACCACATGCGGCTGGCCCTCCGCCTGCCGCGGCGCAAAAGCCGCCACCGCCGCCGAGGCATAGTCCGCCTGCGCCGGGCGCTGCTCCGCCGCCGGCCCCAGCAGCGCCGCCAGCCGCGCCCGCGCCTGCCCAGATGTCACCGCGAACGCCGAGGGCGGCGGGCGCGGGGCGGATTCCTCCCATTTCGGCAGGCGCTTCCAAAGCCGCATCGCCATGCCGTCCGGCCTTGCGCCCGGTTGCCCCAGCGCCGCCAGCACATAAGGCGCCCACCCCCAGCCGGCCGCCCCCATCCGCGCCGCCAGCCCGGCCGCGTCCTGGTTCGCCGGCACATTTTTGCCCGCCGCCAGCCTGGCCAGCAGCGCCTCGGCCATCGGCGCCAGCAGCCGCGCGCCGTCCTCCAGCGTCTGGGGAACCTCCATCTCCAGCGCCCGCGCCAGCCCGGCGGGTGTGGGTGCCAAGCCGCGCGCCGGGCACACAAAGGCAAACAATTCCAACAAATCAAGCACCTGCACCGCCGGGTTGCCAAGCCGCTTCAGCGTCGCCGGCCCATGCACCAGCAGCGGCGCCCGGCCGCCGAGCTGTTTGGCGACGCTCCCAGGCCGTACATCCACAGCCTCGCCGTCATGCGTCAGCAGCACGGCATGGCCATGCCCGGCAACAACGGCGGGGGAGTCCGGCAGGAAAGGCATTGCTCTCCGTATAGACGCGGCGGAATTTTGACCATAGAGCGGGGCTATGAGCGAACAGATTTCTACCCAGCAGAGCTGGCCCTTCCGTGAAGCCGAACGTGTTGCCGCGCGCCTGGCGCAAAAAGGCAAGACCGAGGCCTTGTTCGAGACCGGTTACGGCCCCTCCGGCCTGCCGCATATCGGCACCTTTGGCGAGGTTGCCCGCACCAGCTGGGTGCGCAAAGCCTTCACTGACCTCACCGGTCTGCCCTCGCGCCTGCTCGCCTTCTCCGATGACATGGACGGCCTGCGCAAAGTCCCCGACAATGTGCCGAACAAGGACATGCTGAAGCAGCACCTGGGCAAGCCGCTCACCAAGGTGCCCGACCCCTTCGGCAAGTTTGACAGTTTCGGCGCGCACAACAACAACATGCTGCAGGATTTTCTGAACGAGTTCGGCTTTGAGTTCGAGTTCGCCTCCTCGTCCGACTATTACGCCTCCGGCCGGTTTGACAATGCGCTCCTCCACGTGCTCGCGCATCACGACGCCATTGTCGACATCATCAGCCCCAGCCTCGGGGCCGAGCGGCGCGCCAGCTATTCGCCCATCCTGCCCATCCACCCGCGCACCGGCATCGTCATGCAGGTGCCCATTGACCAGGTGGACGTCGCCCACGGCACCGTATTCTGGACCGACCCCGACACCAACACGAAATATGAAACCTCCGTCACCGGCGGCGCCGCCAAGCTGCAATGGAAGGCCGACTGGGCGATGCGCTGGCACGCCCTGGATGTTGACTATGAGATGTCCGGCAAGGACCTCATCGATTCAGTGAAACTCTCCTCCGCCATCGTGCGCGCGCTGGGCACCGAGCCGCCGGTCTGCCTCACCTATGAGCTGTTCCTGGACGAGAAGGGCCAGAAAATCTCCAAATCCAAGGGCAACGGCCTCTCGGTCGAGCAATGGCTCACCTACGCGCCCAAGGAGAGCCTGGGCCAGTTCATGTATCACGCGCCGCAGCGCGCCAAGCGCCTGTTCTTTGATGTCATCCCCCGCGCGACGGATGACTACATCGCCGCCGTGGCGGCGCTGCCCACGGCGGAAAAGCCGCATGAAAACCCGGCCTGGCACATTCATGGCGGCCAGCTGCCCGAACATGCCGGCTCGCCCATCGGCTTCACCATGCTGCTCAACCTCGCCTCGGTCATCAACGCTGACAGCCCAGACATGCTCTGGGGCTTCATCCGCGCCTACATCCCCGGCGCCAATGCGGAGACCTACCCCTTCCTCGCCCGGCTGGTGCATCACGCCATCGTCTACAACCGCGATTTCGTGGCGCCCAAAAAGCAGTTCCGCGCCCCAACCGCGGTTGAGCGTGATGGTCTGAACGATCTGGCCGCCAGCCTGCGGGCCGGCGAGCAGGCGCAATATCCCGGCGAAACCCCAGCCGAGAAACTGCAAAACCTGGTCTATGCCATCGGCAAGCGCCACCCCTTCGCGCCGCTCAAATCCTGGTTTGACTGTTTGTATCAGGTTCTGCTCGGCCAGCTCGAGGGCCCCCGTTTCGGCGGCTTCATCGCGCTCTACGGGGTTGATCGCACTATCGCCCTGGTCGAGGGCGCGCTCGCCCGCGACGTGGAGGCTGCCTAGTTCCACGGCCTGGCTCCCGCCATGAAGCAGCGCGCGCTCCGATACATCCCCCCCGTGCTGGGCCTCATCGTCCTGGTGGGGGTTGTCATCGGCCTGCGCGGCGCGCTCAGCCGCATCGGCCTGGGCGACGTTCTGGCCGCCGTGGCCGCCACCCCCCGCGCGGAGTTCATCCACGCGCTCATGCTGCTCGGCGTCTCGCTCTGCCTCATGGCGGGGTATGACATTCCAGGCATCCTCTTCGCCCGCCGGCGCGAGAGCGTGCCCCGCATCGGCGCGCTCCACATCGCCTTCACCTCCTTCTGCGCCTACGCGCTCAGCCATGTGCTGGGCGCGCCCGCGCTCTCCGCCGCCGCCATCCGCCTGCGGCTCTACGCGCAGTGGCGGGTGCCCGCCGCTGGCATCGCGCGCATCGTCGCCATTTCCGGCAGCATGTTCACCCTTGGCCTGCTCACCCTGCTCGGCCTGCTGCTGCTGCTAGACCCCGTCGCCATGCCGCTGTTCGGCCACGCCATTGCCGCCTGGGTTCTGCGGGCCGTGGGCGCGGCGCTGGTGTTCGCCATGGCGCTCTATGTCGCGGCGGTGGGCGGGCGCACCGTCATCGTCATTTTCGGCCAGAGCGTGCCGCTGCCCGGCCCGCGCCTGGCGCTGCTGCAGCTGTTTTATGGCTGCGCCGATATTTCAACCGCCTGCGCCATTCTCTATGTTGTGCTCCCCGACACGGCGGGCCTAAGCTACGCGCATGTGCTGGGCGTCTACCTGGCGGCCTTCGCCGCCGGCATTTTCTCCGGCCTGCCCGCCGGGGTCGGCGTATTCGACTCCGTCCTGCTGCTGGGCCTCGCGGTTTATCTGTCACCCGCCACGGCGCTGGGGGCTATTCTCCTGTTCCGTGTGCTGTATTTTCTGGCTCCGGCCAGCGCCGCGGCTTTATGTTATGCTGGCAACGAGTTGTGGACCAACACGAGGAAACGAAAATCATGAGCATGCAGCAGACGATTTCACCGGTGGACGGCAGCGTCTACGCTGAGCGCCCCTTCGCCGAGGCGGCGCGGATTGATACGGTGTTCAACCAGTCGGTCGCCGCCCAGCCTCTCTGGGCCGCGCGCGGCCTGGAGGAGCGCGCCGCCCTGGGCCATAAATTCTGCGAGGCCCTGCTGCGCCACAGCGATGAAATCGCCCTCGACCTCGCCTGGTCCATGGGCCGTCCCATCTCCCAGGCCCCTGGCGAGGTGCGCGGCTGCGTGGAGCGCGCCCGCTTCATGATCGACGCCGCCGCAGAAGGCCTCGCCCCGCTCGACCCCGGCCCCAAATCCGGCTTCAAGCGGTTCGTCAAGCGCGTCCCGCTCGGCGTCGTCTTCGTCATCGCCCCGTGGAACTATCCTTTCCTCACCGCCATCAACACCATCATGCCGGCCATCATGGCGGGTAACACCGTCGTGCTCAAACACGCGGCGCAAACCCAGCTCATCGCCGAGCGTTTCCAGCAGGCGTTCGATGAAGCCGGCCTGCCCGAGGGCGTGTTCCAGCACCTGCACATCTCCGGCGCCACCGCCGAGGCGCTGGTGAAGGACCCGCGCATCGCCCATGTCGCCTTCACCGGCTCGGTCCCCGTCGGCCACGCCGTCTCGCGCGCCGCGGCTGACCGTTTCATCTCCGTCGGCCTGGAACTCGGCGGCAAGGACCCCGCCTATGTCCGCGCCGACGCCGACGTCGCCTTCGCGGCCGAAAACCTGGTGGACGGCGCCTTCTTCAACTCCGGCCAGTCCTGCTGCGGCATTGAGCGCATTTATGTCCACGAGGCCGTGTATGACGAATTCGTCGCCAAGGCCGTGGAGGTCACCCGCCAGTACCGCCTGGGCAACCCGGTTGAGCCCGAGACCAATCTCGGCCCGGTCGTCTCCGCCAAGGCGGCGGCCTTCATCCGCGGCCAGGTTGAGGAAGCCGTCTCCCAAGGTGCCCGCGCCCTCATAGACCCCGCGGCCTTCCCGGCCGATCAGGCCGGCACGCCCTATCTCGCGCCGCAAATCCTGGTCGATGTCACGCATAACATGCGCGTGATGACCGAGGAGACCTTCGGCCCCGTCGTGGGCATCATGAAGGTAAGCTCCGACGAAGAAGCCATCCGCCTGATGAATGACAGCGAATACGGCCTCACCGCCGCCCTGTTCTCAACTGACATCGCCGCCGTCGAAGCCATCGGCGCGCGGATTGAAACCGGCACGGTCTTCATGAACCGTTGCGACTATCTGGACCCCGCGCTGCCCTGGGTCGGCGTCAAGGATACCGGGCGCGGCCACACCTTGTCCGTCTGGGGTTACGAACAACTCACCCGGCCGCAGTCTTTTCACCTGCGCCTGCCCTGATTTTACCGGGCATTAAGCTTTCCTGCGTATCCCCAAACCAGTTTGGTGTGGGGATACGCGGTGCTGATACGTTTATGGGTTCAATTGCAACGGCTGAAGGCTGACCGCCGGGCCGTCACCTCCATTGAATATGTCCTGATCGCCTCGCTGGTCGCCACCGTCATCATCGATGGCGTCACCCATATCGGCGAGGGCCTGCTCGTCGCCCTCCAGCGCGCCGCCGCCGGGCTTTAGAGACTGTTTCAGCCGTCTCTGCAAAAACATTAAGGATAATTCTCAAAAGTTTTTTGGGGTCTGGCCCTTTTTTGCAAAAAAGGGCCAGAATCTTGGGGCGCTTTTCATGAAAAGCGCCCCAAACCCCGCAAAAATTTTTAATAATTTCAATATGTG
>JAKBAQ010000004.1 GCA_021808985.1 Pseudomonadota bacterium | reverse complement strand
ATTGGCATTGATTTCCACAGAGAAGTAACCCCGGAATTTGATCGAGTTTTGACACGCTCATTGGTTATGATTTGAGCGTCATGATTGGGTCAAGGTCTGACTTTTCTTCCAGACTCTCCATCATGCGTGGCGCAGTGCTTAACGGCGTTCCCGGCATTGAAGGTGATTGTGGCGGCAGCTGCATCTGCACCACCTGCCATGTCTATATCAACGCGGATTGGACTTTCCACACTGGCCACCCAAACAGCATGGCACGCGAACTGCTCGGATCCATCAAAAACGAAGTGGAAATCAACGAACGCTCCCGCCTATCCTGCCCTATCGAAGTCACCATCGCCCTGGAAAGGCTTTTCGCGCATCTTCCCATAAAGCAAGTGTAGAGAAAATATCTACATTTTTTATATGTTTTTTGTAAAAAAAATGCGCGGACGGTCATTGCAATTCACAAAACACGCTGGCTGATCAAGCCGCCCGCCATAATAGTATCCACCATATCACCGAGCCAAAACAATAAAGTCTTGGGTCAATGACTCATTGACCCAAGACCCATCCCCAAGTGAACGGCAAAACAGGAGTCAGACCATTCTAAAGGTGGAAAATATAGTTTGATATGAAGACCACGCCAACACCGGCAATGAGCGCCACATAAGGCAGAATGCCAGCCCGCTTGACCGTGACATCCGTTGCCCCGCCAACATGCAGATCTTCAAGCATCTTTGAAGGAAACTTTCCCTTATCCTGCACATAATGACGGAACCAGAAAACCGGAACGATCATGACCGAAAAGATCAGCCCAGCCCATAGCGCATCGGGATTCCAGGTTTTCGCCCCAGCACCCAGGAACATCGCGTTAACAAAAGAGAACAGCGTGGCAACGGCGAGCAGCCAGGTTGGCGCCTTGTAGGGCCGGTGCGCGGCGCCGGAGTCGATCCGGTGGATCCACCCCGCGTTCAGGTTAAGAAAGTTGAATATGATGTAACCAACATTCGAGACGGCAAGCACGAAGAAAAAGCTCGTGGCATCCGTTGCGCCCACCGCGAGAAGCAAAAGGTTGCTTACCAAATCGGTCCACATCGCGCGCGTTGGGGCGCCATGCGCATTCACCCAGGTTAAATACCGGGGCAGCCAGCCATCCACAGACCCCTGATAGAGCGTGCGGGATGATCCTGCCATGGCTGTCATGACATTGAGCATGACGGCCAAAATCATCAGCATCTGCATAACACCGTTGATGAGCCGCCCCCCGCCGACCATGTGAGCTATAGCCGCGGCGACGCCGGAGCCATCGGCGATGGATGGATCAAGCATCCCCGCCAGACCAAGCGCGCCCTGGAAGGTGAACGGCACCAAAATATAAAGCGCCAGGCAAAGCAGGCCGGAATAAAAAATGGCCTTGAACGTGTCCTTGGATGGATCACGGAATTCAGACGTATAGCAAACCGCCGTCTCAAACGCATAGGTTGACCAGGCGGCGATGAACATCGAACCCAGTATCATTGTCCAGTTATTCGTCGCCCACGTGCCGACCAACGGCCCGCTGCCAGATGCATTGAGCGGCTCCAGCGGAAAATAATTGCTGAAATTCACCGCACCATTGAAGAGCGGCACGATGCCGACAACAAACATCGGTATGATAACGGCCAAGCCCAGAAATTTCTGAACATTAGCCGTCCCCAAAATCCCCCGGTGCTGGATTGCAAATGCAATCAGCATGATGACCGCGCCGATGAAGAACGTGCCGTTGAGCGAAAACCCAACTGATCCGAGATTGTATTTCAGCAATGTCCAATTTCGTATCGCTGGCGTCAGCGCCGCGATCGCGGCATTCACCTGAGCCTGATGCCCCCCCGCGATCGAAGCGCCATGCGCGGCAATCCACTGTGAGACCGCCACGGAATTTGCCGATGGAATCGGCGCAAATGCATTCAAAATATAAGACGCCGCGATGATACACCCCAAGGACAATGCCGGCGACCATGCCAGCCAATTGCACCAAACCGAGAGTGGAGCAATCAACTTTGAATAGCGGACCCATGCGGCGGCACCATAAACCGAGGCACCGCCAGATTTATTTGGAAACAATCCCGCAATCTCAGCATATGTGAACGACTGAACGAAGCCGATCAGCATCGAAACGGTCCAGACGATGACGGCGAGATTGCCGACCATGTCTGACACACCGCCGATGGAGTACAACACGGCCGCGGGCACACCGCTGGCGACCCAAAAAGCGCCCTTCCAATTGATCTTACGCTGCAACGAACCTGATTCCGCGGCATGCCGCAGAACCGAGACTGACTCAGTCATCGACTTCCTCCCTCATGACTTGTTTGGTAACAAAATGCCTTAGCTATCTTCTGGTTTGCGGCTCAGAGTACTGCGCCTTTAAATATTTTGGCGATTCTTACTTGAGATAGGTCAAGGCAAGTATTTCATACTTATGTATGACCACATAAGCCGGTGGTTTGCGGCGGCATCTCAGCCAATCGTCAGATACGCGAACAGGTTGCACCAGACTGAACGGGAGCGTTGCCGGTGCAACCTGTTCCATCATCAGCCTCTTTGAGGCTGCTGATACGAGTCTTCTAGGCCGGGAAGGCGAATTGCGCCTTCTCGCGCACGCCGCCTGTCGGCCAGCGTTGGCTCACGGTCTTGCGGCGAGTGTAAAAACGCACGGCATCAGGGCCATAGGCTGAGAGATCGCCGAAGAGCGAACGTTTCCAACCGCCGAAGCTATGATACGCGACCGGCACCGGCAGCGGCACATTCACCCCCACCATGCCGACTTTTATATTGTCGGTGAAATAGCGGGCCGCCTCGCCGTCACGGGTGAAAATGCAGGTGCCGTTGCCGTATTCATGCGCATCGATCAGTTCCATCGCCTCTTCAAGCGAATGGGCACGCACCACGCACAGCACGGGGCCAAAAATCTCGTCCCGGTAGATGCTCATTTCCGGTGTCACCCGGTCAAACAGCGTGCCGCCGAGAAAATAGCCGGCCTCATGGCCAGGCACGGTCAGGCCGCGCCCGTCCACCACCAGCTTCGCTCCCTCGGCCACACCGGCATCCACATAGCCTTTCACCTTCTCAAAATGCGGCCTGGAGATGAGCGGCCCCATCTCCGAGCCCGCCTCGGCGCCCGAGCCGACCTTCAACCGGGCAAGAGCCGGGCCAAGCTTGGCCACCAGCGCGTCTCCCACCTCATCGCCCACGGCAACCGCCACTGAAATGGCCATGCAGCGCTCGCCGCATGAGCCATAGGCCGCGCCCATCAGCGCATTCACGGCGTTGTCCAGGTCCGCGTCAGGCATCACCACCGCATGGTTCTTGGCGCCGCCCAGCGCCTGCACCCGCTTGCCATTGGCGCTGGCCGTCGCATAAATATATTCCGCAATCGGCGTGGAGCCGACAAAACTCACCGCCTGCACGCGCTTGTCGGTCAGCAGCGTGTCCACCGCCAATTTGTCGCCGTTCACCACATTCAGCACACCCGGCGGAATTCCGGCCTCCAGCGCCAGTTGCGCGATATAGAGCGCCGCACTCGGGTCACGCTCAGAGGGTTTGAGCACGAACGTATTGCCGCAAGCGATGGCGGCGGGATACATCCAGAGCGGCACCATGGCCGGAAAATTGAACGGCGTGATCCCCGCGACCACGCCGAGCGGCTGAAATTCCGACCAGCTGTCGATCTTGGGACCGACATTCTTGCTGTGCTCACCCTTGAGCAGTTCAGGAATATAGGTCGCGAATTCGACATTCTCGATCCCCCGCTGCAACTCGCCGCGCGCATCATCGGGCACCTTGCCGTGCTCGGCCGTAACCAGCGCGCAAATCTCGTCGGCATGCGCCTCCAGCAACGTCATGAACCGCCCCAACAGCCGCGCGCGCTTGGCTGGGATCATCTCGCGCCAGGCCGGAAACGCGGCCGCCGCGGCGGCGATCGCGGCTTCAACGGTCGTCTTCGCGGCCAGCTCCACCTGCCCTGTCACCTTGCCGGTGGCGGGATTATAGACATCCTGAAGGCGTGCCTGCGGGCAGGAGGCGAGTTTGCCACCGATGAGATGGCCAATGGGAGACATCATGCGCTAATCCTCACTTATCATGTTAAAGGCATTCCTTGAAAAAACGTAAACCCTTGCTTTTATCCGTCGTTTTTGTCGCGTGTGAGACCGGTGGTCGAGACGATCCTCGATCATCATAATCGAGACGGACACATCAGCAAGCGTGATTTTGCGTTTCGCGATGCCGCTTGCGGGTGGGGGTTTTAAAAAATCAGATTCGACAGCAAAGCTGCACCATTCCAGCGCCGGAAAACCAGGATGGACAGTTTCAGAATATCGCATAAACCTTGCGTGTTGCCTCCAATATATCCCACCGGCCCGTCCATCCCGGGGGGAGAATCACCAGGTCTCCCGCGGTCACTGCAATCTGCTCGCCGGTGGCGTCGTCGGTGATCTTCGCTTTTCCATATATGATATATGCAAATTCAGTATTCGGGCGATTCATGACCGGCCAGCCGCCGGGCTGGCATTCCCAAACGCCCAGCGCGCCGCCCGCATTGGCCGCAAGCTCAATGGTCGCAACCTGCGGATCACCCTGATCCGCTCCAGCCCTCACCCCGCACGGATTCAGAGGATTGCTCTTGATATCAACCGCTTTCACGATGGTCATTTTCGTCATGTTCTTTCTCCCAACCGCTCAATGAGCGCCCGTTATCCGTTCAAGTATTTTCGCTATCCGCGATGGTTTGGATGTGATGCCCTCTTCAGCATCGCTCAATGATGCGGCGAGAAGACCTGTGTTTATTTCCAGCCATCGAAAAGGTTCCGGCTCCCACAAGGGGGATTTATGATTGACAATCAGCAGGGAATTAATCGCCTCATCCCGCCGCAGAATGAGATTGCGGATAATTCTGCCGGAAAGATTGCTCGTCGCGACACCATCACCGACATATCCGCCGCCCCAGACGAAGCCGCTCTCACGGTCAATGCCCACACTTGGGCACCAGTCTCGCGCCACGCCGAGCGCGCCACCCCAGCGATGCGTTATCTCGATATCCCTTAGATCCGGAAAAAACTCCAGCATGGCGGCCAATATCTTGGCGTGGACACTCTCCAGCGCCTCATTCTCAGATGATATGTTGGAGCCAAAACCATATGGCGCGCCACGCCCGCCAAAGACCAGGCGGCCATCGGACGTCACCTGCGCGTAAACGCGAAGATGGCGCATGTCATTAAAGGCCAGATGCCGGCGCAGGCGCAGGCGTGCGCGCAACGCCTCGGGCAGCGGCGCGGTTGCAAGCACCAGCGAGTATAGCGGAATGACGGAGCGATGATATTCCGCCATCTGGCAGGAATAAGCCTCAGTCGCGCGGATGATGAATTTGGCCCGCACCTCGCCGTTTTTCGTCATCACCGCGCCGGGGCGGATGTTTCGTACAGCGCTGTTCTCATAAATCCGGGCGCCCATGCGCTCGATACGGCTCGCCAGGCCTCGAACAAGCTTGCCGGGGTGAACGAGCGCGCAATGCTCGGTATATAATCCGCCCAGAATGGGCGTTGCGCCGACATGGCCAGAGGCTTCCTCACGGTCCATCTCGCGCCATTGCCCGGGCAAGCCAAACCGTTTGGCGCCATCCACCGCGGCCTTCACGCGCACCAGCTGCGCCGGCGTGCGCGCCAGGGAAAGAAACCCGCCTTTGACATAATCCGCGTCAATTCCTTCAGCCGAGATGACGCGGGCAACCTCGTCGACCGTATCGTTCATGACCTGCTGAAGATGCAGAGCCGCCTCATGCGAATGCATTTTCGCGACGCGCTCCAGGGAAATCGGAAAAATCGCTGACGCCCAGCCGCCATTTCGTCCTGATGCGCCAAAACCGACGACCTCACGCTCAAGAATCGCGATACGGATGGTCGGGTCCGCCAACAACAGGTAGTACGCCGCCCAAAGCCCGGTATATCCCGCGCCGATGATCGCCACATCAACATCCGCGCCGCCATCGAGGGCTTTTCGCGCGGGCGCGGCCTCGAACCATAGCGGGCGGCTTGCCGGCACATTCAAAATCCTCTCCAGGCCAGCCATGCCAACCTCCCTCTATACTTATGATCGTACAGTTATTGCCCCCAGTATTTGAATTGCGCCATTGAGATGCGGTACAGAACGTCCTATCCTCCATATACAATCGTATAAGCGCATTTGAGGGGCTGAGCATGATCTGCGTCCGAGACCTCGTCGGCATCAAATCCCTGGGGCTGACACTGCGCGCCGGGGCGGAAGGCGGGCACCGGCTGATCTCATGGGCCCACACCGTTGACCTGCCCGACCCATGGCGCTGGGTTTCAGCGGGCAACTTGGTTATGACAACCGGCGGCGGCCTGCCGAAATCGCCTGAGGATCAAGCGGCATGGCTTGAAAAACTCGCGGATACGAATGCCAGCGCGCTCGTCGTCGCCTTGCAGCCCGGCGCGCCGGAACTCTCATCACGCCTTCTGGAGGCCGCCGACCAGCTGCTTTTCCCGGTAATCGAAGCCAGCTTCGAGCTTGAGTTCGTCAAGCTCTCGCGCCAGGTCATAGAGAGTGTCGTGCAGTCGCAGAATCAAAAGTTCAAATCAAGCGAGCATCTTTTTCAAACATACGCATATGCGTTGAGCGAGGCCGCGGATTTCGAGGAACGCCTGCGCATCCTCGCCGACAAGCTGCAGCTCGACCTCGCGATAGAAGACGCGCGCAGCAAGATGATCATGATGACATCATGCACGCCGCCGCCATCGGTCACCTCGGCATCGCTTCTGGTTGAGAATGTGCCCATCGCCGGCCGCTCCCGCGCCAATCTGCTCATCCGGCGCCGCGACGGCAAGGTTTCGCAGGATGTGCTGCTGATCAAGATACTGGTGGGCCTGCTGGGGATTGAGCTGGAGCGGCTGATGATCCATCGCGACACGCAAAGGAGCGAAGGCACATCAATCCTGAAGAGCCTCGCGCGAGACGAAACGGATATCGCCGCGGTTCTGCCCATGCTCAAGCGGCGCGGGCTGGCGGGAAAGCTCGTGGCTTTCGCGGTTAAATCCAAAAATCTCGGAGATTGGAAATTCACGGATATCCACCATGCCCCAGGCCTGCACAATCCCTCTCCCCTTTTTCTGGAGGAAGATGTCCTGGTTGGCCTGGCGGCGGACGATCAGGAAATTTTCGAGGCGCTGACAAGGCATTTGGGGCCTGAGACGGTCATGGGGATTAGCGGCCCGGTAACAGCGTCCACCGGTTTTCGTGAAGGCCTGCGGCAGGCCAGACTCGCTCTAACCCAAGCCGCCGAGAGCCAGGCCGACATCTTGCGCTATGGCGAAGCACAGGCTGATTTTTTGCTGGCGCCGAAAACACTCGCCGAGGCGCGGGCGCTGGTTGCATGCTATCTTGGCGCGTTGATCGAATATGACCGGCTGAACGCGGCGGCGCTGATCTCCACCCTGGCGAAATTTCTCGATAATAATTCCAGCCTGAAAGCCACGGCCATAGATCTTGGCATTCATCGACAAACCCTGATTTACCGGCTGAAGCTGATTGAACAGATCACCGGCCTTAAACCCACCACCACCAATGGCACCGCGAAATTCTGGCTGGCCCTGAGCGCGGGCCGGGCCGCGAATCTGCTGGCGCGTTAGAATGGCATAAGCGGCTGCATCGCCGCCGCCGCGCGTTCCACCACATCCTCCCACTGCCCCTGCCGGGCGCCACGGAACAGCCGGGCCGTGGGGTACCATGGGCTGGTTTCGCCCTCTTTCAGCCAGCGCCAATCGGCGCGTTCGGGCAGCAGCACCCAGAGCGGCTTGGCCATGGCACCGGCAAGGTGGGCGAGCGAGGTATCCACCGAAATCACCTGGTCGCAGGTTTCCAGCACCGCCGCCGTGTCGGCGAAGTCTTCCAGCAAATGGCCCACATGCTTCACACCATGCTCGTCGAGCAGGGCGCGCTCGGCGTCCGTGGCGTTTTTTTGCAGGCTGAGAAACTCTGCCCCCGCATGCAACAAGCCCTTGAACACCGCCAGCGGCATGGAGCGGGCGCTGTCGCCCTCATGCCGCGGGTTGCCCTTCCACACAAACCCCACCCGTGGACGTCTGGGCGCGCCCAGACGCTCCCGCCATGCCGCCAGACGCTCCGGTGGGGCGCCAAGATACGCGCCTGTCCATGGGATTGATTCCAGCGTGGCGCCCAGTGCCAGCGGCAGGCTCATCAGCGGGCAGTAAAGCTCAAACACGGGCAGCGGATCGCCCACGCCAACAACCACCTCCGCCCCGGCAACATTCTGAAACAGCGCGGTAAGCGGCGTGAAGCACTCCAACACCACCTTGGCGCCCAGCGCCGCCACCTGGGGGATGAAGCGGGCAAATTGGATCATATCGCCCAGCCCCTGCTCCGCATGCAGCAAGATTGTCTTGCCCCGCAGCGGCACGCCGCCCAGCCATGGCCGCTTGCCCGGAAACTCCCGGCGCTGCCCAACCCGGCCGGCGGACCAGCGCCATTCATAATATCGCCAGCCTTCGGCATAATTGCCGTTGCGCAGCAGCAGCAGCGCCTTGTTCCAGTAGGGCGAGGCCGCGTTGGGGTCGTCGGTGATGGCGGCGTCATACGCAACCATCGCCGCCTCGGTCTCGCCCATGGCTTCCAGGGCCACGCCCAGATTGGAGCGCGCCAGATGAAATTGCGGCTGCCGGGCCAGGGCGGCATGGTAGCGTGTCACCGCTTCCTCAAGCCGCCCATGATGATACAGGATGACACCGCAATTATACTGCGCCTGGGCAAAGCCGGGGTCGAGCGCCGCCGCCTGCTCGAAACATTCAAGCGCCTGGGCGGAGCGGCTGGCCGCGTTCAATGCCAAACCTAGCTGCAGCCAGTTCTGCGGCTGGCGGGGGTGCCGGCGTACGGCGGCTTCCAGCTCGCCAAGCGTTGGCGTGGCGGCGCTCATGCGAGGGTCAGCTCCGGAAATGTCAGCCCCAGCGATGCCCAAAGCGCGCGCATCGCCGCCACCGCCGCATCGGCCCGCGCCCGCCATTGCGGGTGCGCGCCGGCTTTTTCGTGAATCAGGACCAGCTCGGGCGAGCCGCGCCTGAGGTGCAGCGCGTTATATTCATGCACAATCCCCTCCAGCGCGGCGGCGCCGTAGGGGATCAGCCTCACTTCATCGCGCAGGCCGAGAAACAGGCCGGAGGTCGCCATGCGGGCGTAAAAGCCGCTCCAGCTTTTTTGCACCGCCTCGAAATAATCCATCGCCGCGATCTCCTCGATACTATGGCCAAGCGTGACGAGATCGGTGACCACCCAACGCTCGATGGCGCTGCGCGCGCTCTGCACCGGAAACAGCCCGTTCTCCGGAAAGCCGCCGCTCTTTTCGTAAATGGAGATGGCGGTGGGCAGCGGGTTGCGGATCGTCACCAGATAATCGGCCCGCCCCGGCCCCAGCAGCATCTTGAAGCTGCCGCCCCAGTTGATGATCTTGTGGAATTTCTTGGGCGCCAGCCAATAGCCGTGCGGGTGGCGGATGGTTTTCTTCTGGTAATAGAGATTGGCGATAACCAGGAATTCAGCCGCCTGAAACAATGACTCCTGAAGATAAAAGGCGGGCTGGCCATTGTCGGACCCATACCAGCCCTCGCGCAGTTCTGGAAAACCATCATGCGCCAGCGCCTCCGAGACTCGGGTATGGTCCAGCCCAACCACCCGCAGCAGCTCCTTGGTGAGATAGCTGCCACCGCTGCGCGGGTAGCCGATGACAAAGGCGAAGCGAATCGCCTCTGTATAGCGGCGCACCAGCTCGTAATCCCCACCCATCAGGGCGATGGCGACGTGCAGCAGGTCACTCACCGCCCGCCGGCTCAGCGGGGTTTCATAAATCGTCTCATCAAACTTGGGCAGCGGCGAGGGTGTGTGCAGAAAATCCGTGGTCTGGGCCGCCCAGTCATAGGAGCCGTCGGTCCAGTCCGCGTAAAGCTCGTTCAGCTCCGCCAGCACACCGGTGAACCAGGGCGAGGGGGTAAGCCGGAGGTTGATCGAAAAATCCATGTGCCGGGTTCAGGCGCCGGCCAGGCTGACCCAGCCCTGGCAGCGGCTCCAAACAAGCTTGAAGACACGGTTCATTGATAAGCTCCCACGGCGCAATCCCAGCATCTAAGAGTTATTTATTTCAACAATAAACCGTTAATGCAATCGCATTAACGGCACCGCGAATCAAGAGCGCGGCAACGGCAACATCAGCCGCACCCGCCGCAAAGAGCATCAAAGCGAGCCGAGCTGGCGCCGCGCCGCGCGATAGGCCGGGCGCCCCGCCAAAAATGCCACCATGGCGAGACCAGCCGCCAACGGCACCACCAACGCCACGGCCTGCCCAAGGTTATCATGGCACCAAAGCTTGGCGACAAGCGCCACGGCGGCCGGGCCCAGGCCGAATCCGATGAGGTTGAGCGCCGCCGTGTAGATGGCGACCACGCGCCCAAGGGCGGCGCCGTGCACAATCTCCTGCAACGCGCCGGGCGCCAGGCCCCAAAGAAAGCTGGAGAAGAACACGATGAGCGCGGCGGCGGTGAAGGCCGCACCGGCGCTGGCGGCAAACCCCAGCATAATCGCGGCCGGCGCCACGCCCAACGCGGCGATGACGGCAATGAGCAGCTTGCCGTCATCGCGCTTATAATGCTCCAGACGATCCACCAGATAACCAGCCGTGCAGGAGCCCAGCGGCCCCAGCACGATGTTCAGCAGGCCCAGATGCGTTCCCGCCTGTCCCGCGCTCCAGCCATGGTCTCGGATCAAGATGGTCGGCAGCCAGACCGTGGCGCCAAACCCGGCAAAGGCCATGGCGGTGAAGCCGGTGATATGCGCGGCCAAGGCCGTGCGCGCCCGCGCCAGGCAGAATTTGAGGCTAACGCGCTGTTTACCCCAGCTAAGCTGGAGGTGGCGGCGCGCCGGCTCGCGCATGAAGGCCATGAGCATGGCCAGCGGCATGCCAAGCACCGCCAGAACCAGCAGCACAACCTGCCACGGGCGCACCACCCCCAACAGGGGCAGAGCCAGATTCCGCTGCCCCAGCCTGTGCAGAATCAGCCCGCCCAGAACATAGGCAAGGCCGCTGCCGAGATAAATGCCGGAGGCAAAAACACCCAGCGCCCGGCCACGCCAAACCGGCGGCAAGTAATCCGCCAGCAGCGAAGTCGCGGTCGGCAGAATCGTCGCCTCACCCGCCCCAACCCCCACGCGGGCCAGAAAAAAAGGCGAGAACCCCCGGGCGAGCCCAGCCAGGCCGGTCATCATGCTCCAGGCGGCGACACCCGCCATGGCAATGGAGCGCCGGTTGAACCGGTCCACCGCCCAGGCGACCGGCAAGCCGAACAGAGCATAGAAAATGGCAAAGGCCGTTCCCTGCAGCAGCCCCATCTGCACATTGCTCAACGCCAGATCATGCTCAATGGGCACCACGAGCAGGGAAATCACCGCCCGGTCCGCGAAGGCCAGGAGATAGGCGACAAACAGCACAAAGGCCGCCAGCATGGCGGTGGATTTCGGCGGGTAGGGCGGGCTCGCCGCGCCATGACGCGTCTCGGTATCATCCAACATGCTTGGCCTCCGCCTTTCGCCAGACATCTGACGGCACCGAAAACGGTGTAACCGGAGCATACAGGCTCGCATTCATCACATCGAGCAAATTTCCGAGAAATATATTGAGGTCTTCCACCGGAATCATGCTCTGCATTTCCAGCACGCCGCGCAGCCAGTCCGCCAGCGAGTAGACGGACATGCGGATCGCGAACATCAGCCTCTGATCACGGATGATCAGGGGCAATTCAGGCGAGAGCGCCTCCTGTATCTCCCTGACGGCGAACAAGCTGCTGTTATAGCCCTTGGCATGAAAAACGGCGCTGAAGTCAAAGCCGCTCACCTCATAAATGCGCGCATGCAGGCGAATCCAGTGATTGGGCGGATTGCGCTCAAACATCGTCTCCGCCAGTGGCATAACGATGGCCTCCGTCAGCTTGCGGCGCTTTTCCTCTGGCGGCGCCCGCCGGCAAAGCTCCACCATTTCGTGGCGCCGCTTGTTTACAGGAGGCATCCGCCAATCGATCAGCGACTCGAGCAGATTATCCCGGGATGCGAAATGGTAATGCAGGGAGGAAGCATTGCGCTGCCCGGCATGGCGGTTGATCTCGCGCATCGAGACCGCATCGATCCCCCGCTCGACGAATAATTCCTCCGCGCTACGCAGCAGCAGCGCCTTCGTGTCATGTTGTGGTTTGGGCGGCATGGCGTACCTGGCAGTGGAGACTAGGTTGGCGATTATCTGTCAATAGCCGCCGCGGGGGCGGCATGGGTCTAACCATCTGATCTGTTTTTCTCCTCGGCGCGCGGCCATAGCATAGCATAACGTCAGTAAAAATATACTACAAAAATCTAATTAAATGGATTTTGACTTTGTCCAGCCAGCCCAGTCATCACCATATCATTGATTTTCAGCGGCAACACCATTATTAATTCATTAGAATTAATTCTACCCGGACGGGAGTATCCCTGTTTATGAAAACCCGCATCGCGCGACGGCATGGGCACAACGCCAAGGCTGCCGCCGCGCCGCCATCTATGCGGACCATAGCGGTGACACGGTGGTCAACACCGGGCTGATCGCCGCAACCTGCAATAAGAACTCAAATCGTGAAGGGGTAACCCTGCCCGGCACGCTCATTAATTCCGGCTCGATTATCGGCGGCGGCAGCTATTACAATCAATAGCAAACCGGTATCGTAACAGATATTTCGTCCTCCGCCCTCATCATAAATGAGGGATAAATCCAAGGAAGCCCCATTAAGCTTGACACCGGCGGCAACGGCAGCACCTTCACGAATGATGGCGCCTCCTCATCCAGCGGCGGCCTCATCCTAAATACCGGAACCATTGAGCAGAATGGCGCACCCGCGGCCATCTATGGTCTCAGCGGCACAGTCATCAATGCCGGGCGGCTCAGCGGCGCCGAGCCTGTCAGCAATTCAACGAAGCGCTGACAGACTCTAACGCCGCGTCAGGCCGGGCGGCTCACTCAATAAGGTCTTTGGCCAACCACATTGCCCACGGGCGCGTAATCGCACACCAAAAACTCCAGCCCATTGCCAGCGGCAAGGCCGCAGCCGACCCTGCGCGTCGAACGCCAGACGACCTGGCTGTAATGGCCCGCATCCTCCCAGTTGCCGGTGGTTGAAATATCGGGAAAATTCCCGTCGGTGAAATAACGCTGCTCAGCCCCCCAAAGATCGACAAGCTGCGTGAGCGACTGGGTGCCGGTCGCCGCCATGGCGAGATTCTGCCCCGAACCGCTATGCTGCATCTGGCCTATCTGCACGAGATGCTCGGCCCATTGCTGCGCCTGCGCGGCAAGCTGGCCAGACCAGCGCAAAGGTTTGAGACCAAGCGGCGTGCGGTAGGCATTATGCGCGGCAAGCAGCTCGCCGATATCAACACCTGGCGCCGGAGCGCCTTGGGGGGATTGGGCGGCATAAGGCTGGGCATCCTGCGCGGGCTGCTCCTGGCCATACCCCTGCGGCTGGCCCTGGGCGGCCTGCGGCTGGCCAGGGTAGCCCTGCTCATAAGAGGGCGGTGGCTCGCTATAATAGCCGGGCGGCGGATAAGGCTGCGGGTAAGCCGGGTAAGGATAGGCTGGGTATGGGTAGGGATAAGCGGGATACGGGTAAGGATAGGCCTGATAATATTGCGCCCCGGCCGGCGCGGCGCTGAGCAGAAGGGCAAGCAAGGCGGCGAACGGCAGGGACTTCATGGCGGTATCCGTGGGATGCCCCACCATAGTGCGATGGGAAACAAAGCGCGGCAAGCCCGGGGCAGCTCATCTTCCCCAAGCTTGGCAACCCAACAGCGCAACCGGCTGGCTGCCCCCCCCAAGCCCTGTGCCCGGTTTGCCTTAGCCGCCCCGCGTTCACATATAACAAGGGCGTTCTTCATCGGATGCAAACACCCTAAAGGAGAATTCTCAAAAGTTTTTTGGGGTGTGGCCCTTTTTTGCAAAAAAGAGCCAGAATCTTGGGGAGCTTTTCATGAAAAGCTCCCCAAACCCCGCAAAAATTTTTAATAATTTCAGTTTTTTATAAGAGAAAACGGTTAAAATAGCCTGCTAAGAGGTAAACTCCTTATCCTCCGCTTTAGCCGTGAAGGTCTGGCGATGCTTGAGAATGAAGGTGCGGCTCTTGAAATACCAGCGCCCTCCCAGCTTGATCAATTCATCCTCATACCAGCCCCGGTCACGAAACACGGTATCGCCAATCTCAAAAGCCTCACTTGTCCAGGCCGTGCAATAGGCGGCATCGCCCTCTATCCGCATCGAAGCCGGAAACATCAGAAAGACATCGCCCGCGAACGTCTTCATCGCCTCCACCCACATCGCGACGATCTTGTCCTTGCCGACCACGGTGCCAATTTGCGGATAAAACGGAATGGACCAGCTCGCCCCCTCATCGGCCCAGCATCCGGCCCACTGTTGCGCATCGACGCGTGAAACAGCATCCGCATAGGTTTCCAGAAGCTCGCGAATCGCGATCCGGTCTTCAAGAGGGCCACTATAAGGCATTATCGTTTAATCCTTTCATGCATGAAAACAACCATAGGGCATGCTCAACGCCGCCCGGCGAGGTAATCGTTCAACACCTCATGGAAATAGCGCACCCGGGTCTCCGAATTGGCGAGGTAAGGCTCGGCGTACCCGCGTGAGCGCATGCCCCGCTGCACATCCTCCGCAAGGCTGAGATCCTGCGCGATAACCCCTCCCGCCAGCTCAGGCACACCCTTTCCGCCATCAAAGGCGCGGCGCAGCGGCGGCGCCTCGGCCAGCGGCAACGGCTTGTCACCCACCATCGCCGTCTTGGCATTGGTCTGCCCCTCCACCGGAAACTCCATCGCCCAGAAATCGAAGGTGCAGCTTTCCGGATCAGCGGGATGCGGCTCGGTCCGCATCATGAATATGGAATCGGCGTTGAAGGTCAGAGAGATATTGGGAAACAGCGTGGTGTGGATACTGTCGGTGATCTGCTCATCATCCATATGTTCATAATGCCGGTAACCCCGCTCCCGCCACAGCCTGCGCTTCGCCGCCTTCAGGTCCTTCCAGCCGTTAATCACCTTGGTCCGGTAATCGGGATAAATATCAGGATCAATGTCCCACTGGCGCAGCAGCGCGTCGAAATAGGCGGTGGCGCCATCCTCGGGCAGGCTCAGCGAAGGCCGGAAAGGCTGCACCGTGCGCCCATGGCCGCGGGGATACATCTCTATGCGGGTGGTTGCCGGATCCTGCTCAACAAAAGCCGGAACCTGCGGATGCGCCGTTTCAACATGGTAGCTTTCCGAGAAATTATCGAGCGCGAATTTCCAGTTGGTGCGGATATCAATCTTCACCTGATACACGCGCACCAGCCGCTCCATTGGGTAGCCGGAAAAAAGCGCTGGAAAAGGAGCCAGATAATCAAGCAGCTCCGGCGCGCTCTCGCTCATCGTGTACCACACAAAGCCGCCCCACGCCGCCACCCGCACGGGCTTTAGCGTAAGCTTGCCGCAAGGGTTGCCGGCGGCAAAATTGTCAGCCCGGGGAGCATGATCAAGGCTGCCATTCTTGTTCCACACCCAGCCATGGTAGGGGCAGCTGAAGCTCGGCACCGAGCTTGACTCGCGCACCAGGCGAATACCCCGATGCATGCAGGCATTATAGAACCCCCGCAATGAACCGTCATCCTGCTTCACGACGATGACCGACTCATGCAGAAAATCATGGACAATGAAATCCCCCGGCTCCTCCAGCTCATTGAGCCTGCCGGCCACATGCCAGATCTTGGTCCACAGCCGGTCCCACTCCGCCTTCGCAAACTCAGGCTCATAATAGCGTTGCGCGTCTATCGGATCGCCACGCAGATTGGCCGGATTTTTGCCGTCCATCGCGGTCGGCGGCAGGTGCATGTCGGGCATGGCTCGGTCCTTGCGGTCTGGCTGAATGTAAAAAATCTGCGGCCACGAGAGAGTACGCGCCGCGGCTTCATGCAGGGCCTTTGTCTAGCCTGAATTATACGATCGTGCAACACGCCAGACAGACAAAAACCACCCCCACCCTCTGGATCGGGTCAGGCAGCGTTACTGCTGAATGCTATACGCAAACATCGCGGCATATTGCTCAATGCAGCCTCGAATATCCTCCCCCTCGCCCAACCGGTGCGAAAACAAGCCATCCGCGGCATTGAGCGTGGTGACAGCAGCCTCAGCCAGCACAAGGGCGCTGCGTATTTTCCGGGCGGCCGCATAAGGCACGGCCCTTTGCAGGGCACCCGCAACACGTTCCGCCATGAAGTCAAACTTGGCAAAACATTTCCGGACGATTTCATCATCATAAGAAATCGAAATTCTGGAAAGAAGATTCCAGTACGATTTTATATTTTCATCCTGCAGGTTCAAATCAATCAGAAAAAACTCCAGATACATCTTAAATATCAGATGCGGCGACACATCCGCCCGCTCCTCAATCTGGTCAAATTTTTCAGAAAATACCGCCCTGACATCTTCAATTTTCCGGTTTATCACCTCCTCGAAGAGGCATTCCTTCGATGCGAAATAATAGGCCATAAGGCCAATCCCTACATGCGCCTCCTTGAATATCTCGCGAATACTCGCTCCATGATAGCCGCTCACAGCAAACTGGCGCTCCGCGGCATCGAGTATCGCTTGCCGCGTTTGTCCCGGTTGTCTCCGCTTCACAGCCATCTCCGCTCCTTGGGCCATTTCACCCTCGCATGCCCGCGGGGCGCAATATTGGCAAGGCGAATGTCCATGCCCACGCTGCACCCGCCATTACATTGTTCAATCGTACAATATAACCCGGCCAGCAGATACCACCTTATTATAAACGCCGATCCGTCCTCCCAATTGCACGGCACCGGCGCGCTCACCCCAACCACCACCCGCGTTCAACATACGGCGGCATACCGGCATCCAAGTTGCCCGCCGGCTTATCCGCCGGACCACGGCGCCTCAAATTTTTTCATATTAATTCAATAAGTTAACCAGCATTCCTGGCGGAGAGGGTGGGATTCGAACCCACGGTAGGCTTGCACCCACAACAGTTTTCGAGACTGTCCCAATCGGCCACTCTGGCACCTCTCCTGGGTACGGATATATATCTCGCCGGCGGCTTATAGGGGCCAGCCCGCTCGCCTGCAACCATCTCCCGCCCCCTGACGCCGCCCCGCGCGCACTAATATATCGTCTTCACCCCCCAGCCCCGCGCTTTCAGCATTGACACATCCCCCCGCCCGGCTATAACGCGCCACTCGCGCGACAGGGCCCAGCCCCGCCGCGCACTCTATTTTTTGACGACACCAGATTGGACCTAGACCCATGTTCGCAGTCATCCGCACCGGCGGCAAGCAATACCGCGTCACCCCGGACGCCGTATTAAAAGTTGAGAAGCTCGAGGCGGAAGCCGGCAGCACCGTCACCTTCACGGATGTTCTGGCCGTCGGCGGCGAGGGTGCATTGAAGCTTGGCGCCCCCAACCTGGCTGGCGCCAGCGTCACCGCCACCGTCATCGCGCAGGACCGTCTGGAAAAAGTCATCATCTTCAAAAAGCGCCGCCGGCAGAACAGCCGCCGCCGGAACGGCCACCGCCAGTGCGTCACCGTTCTGCGCGTCTCCTCCATTAACGCGGCTTAAGGAGCACTCAAATGGCACATAAAAAAGCAGGCGGCTCATCGCGTAACGGCCGCGACACCGCAGGCCGCCGCCTTGGCGTCAAAAAATCCGGTGGCCAGGCTGTCGTCGCCGGCAACATCATCATCCGTCAGCGCGGCACCAAGGTGAAGCCCGGCCTCAACGTCGGCGTCGGCCGCGACCATACCCTCTTCGCCCTGGCCGAAGGCACGGTGCTGTTTGAGCGCAAGTCTGATGACCGCGTGCATGTTTCCGTCACTCCGGCTAAGCTCGCCGCCGAGTAATCAGGCCGCGCAATCCTTCGAAGAAGGCCGGCAGCAGCCGGCCTTTTTTGTTTGCAGCAGATCGAAAAAATGAAATTCCTCGACCAGGCAAAAATCTACCTCAAATCCGGCGACGGCGGTGACGGCGTCACGGCCTTCCGGCGCGAGAAATTCATCCAGCTCGGCGGCCCCGACGGCGGCGACGGCGGCCGCGGCGGCGATATCGTGTTCGAGGCGGTCGAGAACCTCAACACCCTGATCGACTTCCGCTACACTCAGCATTTCCGCGCCCGCAAGGGCGGCAACGGCGCCGGGTCTGACCGTACAGGCGCCGGCGCGCCCCCCCTGCTCATCAAAGTCCCCATCGGCACGCAAATTTTCGATGACGACAAGGAAACCCTCCTGGCGGACATGGACGCGCCGGGCAAAACCATCACCCTGCTGCGCGGCGGCGACGGCGGCTTCGGCAACGCGCGCTACAAAACCTCCACCAACCGCGCCCCCCGCCGGGCTGACAAAGGCTGGCCCGGCGAGGAACGCTGGGTCTGGCTGCGCCTCAAACTCATCGCCGATGTCGGTCTCGTCGGCCAGCCCAACGCCGGCAAATCCACCTTTCTCTCCGTGGTCTCCGGCGCGCACCCCAAAATCGCCGACTATCCCTTCACCACCCTGCACCCGCAGCTCGGCGTGGTCCGCCTTTCCATGTCCGAGGAATTCGTCATCGCTGACATCCCCGGCCTCATCGAGGGCGCGCACGAAGGCACCGGCCTTGGCACCCGCTTCCTCGGCCATGTTGAGCGTTGCGCCGTCCTGGTCCACCTCATCGACGGCGCCGCCGGCAACTGCGTCGCCGCCTGGCGCACCGTGCGCCACGAGCTCGCCGAATATGGCGGCGGCCTCGCCGAAAAGCCCGAGATCATCGTGCTGAACAAGGCTGACGCCATGTCCCCGCGTGAAATCTCATCCCGCCGCGCCGCCCTCGCCAAGGCCTCCGGCGCCACTGTCATGGTCGCCTCCGGCGTCTCCGGCCAGGGCATCCCCGAGGTGCTGCGCGCGCTGCAAACCATCGTCACGGAATCCCGGAAAAAATGACCCCCTCGCTGACCGCCGCCCGCCGCATCGTGGTGAAAATCGGCAGCGCCCTCATCGTGGACCCCGCAACCGCCTCTCCCCGCACCGGCTGGCTGAACAGCGTCACGGCGGACATCGCCGCCCTGGCGGCCAGCGGCACAGAGATCATCGTCGTCTCCTCCGGCGCCATTTCGCTCGCGCGCCGCAAACTCAACCTCACCGCCGCCAAGCTCCGGCTTGAGGAAAAACAGGCCGCCGCCGCCGTCGGCCAGATCCGCCTCGCCCAAGCCTGGTCAGACTCCCTCTCCGCCCAAAACCTCACCGCCGCCCAGCTCCTGCTCACGCTGGAAGACACCGAGGACCGCCGCCGCTACCTCAACGCGCGCGCCACCCTCAGCACGCTGCTCGCCCTGCGCTGCATCCCCGTCATCAACGAGAACGACACCGTCGCCACCGCCGAAATCCGCTTCGGCGACAATGACCGTCTGGCTGCCCGCGTGGCTGAAATGGTCCAGGCCGACATCCTCATCCTCCTCTCCGATATTGACGGCCTCTACACCGCCGACCCGCGCAAAAACCCCACCGCGCAGCACATCCCCGTGGTCGAGGCCATGACCCCCGAAATCGACGCCTGCGGCGGCGAACCCCCGCCCGGCTATTCCTCGGGCGGCATGCGCACCAAGCTCCTCGCCGCCCACATCGCCACGCAATCGGGCGTGGCCATGGCCATCGCCCAGGGCAATCTGCAAAACCCCCTGGCCGCCGTTCAGGCCGGCGCCAAATGCACCTGGTTCCTCCCCGCGCCCGAAGGCCGCGGCGCGCGCAAGAACTGGATCGCCGGCCACCTCGCCCCGCAAGGCACTCTGATGATCGACGACGGCGCCGCCCGCGCCCTGCGCAAAGGCTCCTCCCTGCTGCCCGCCGGCATCAAGGCCGTCACCGGCACTTTTGAGCGTGGCGACCCCGTGGAAATCCTCACCCTCACCGGCGCCCGCATCGCCCGCGGCCTCGCCGCTTATTCCAGCGCCGGCTGCCAAACCCTCGCCGGCCACCGTTCCGAGGATTTTGAAACCCTGCTCGGCTTCCGCGGCCGCGACGAGGCGGTGCACCGCGACGATCTGGTATTATTCTAGCTCCAGCCCGCAAACCGCCCACCTTGGTTGAACAATCCCCCGATCCGCGCTAAACCCCGCCCGCCGGCACCCCTGGAGGCCGGCTTTTGTTGTTTATAGGAGCGTAAAACATGGCCAATTTCGAACTTATCGAAGCTGAGTCGCGTTCGCGTGCCGGCAAGGGGGTGGCGCGGGCGACACGGCGTGCAGGCAAAGTGCCTGCGGTAATTTACGGCGCGAAGCAGGAACCCTCCCTGATCGCGCTCGACCCTCGCATCGTCCTGCGTGAGCTCAAGCGCGGCGGCTGGCGCTCGCGCCTTTATGAAATCGCCGTGGATGGCCAGAACATCCGCGCCCTGATGCGCGATGTGCAGTTCCACCCGGTCAGCGATGCCCCCGAGCATGTGGATTTTCAGCGTCTCGCCTCGGGTGAGCGCGTGCGCGTCGGCGTGCATGTGGTGTTCCTCAACGAAGGCACCTGCCCCGGCATCAAGCGTGGCGGCGTGCTCAACGTCGTGCGCCACACCGTTGAAGTCGCCTGCGACCCGGACAACATCCCCGAGAAATTCGAGGCTGACCTGGGCGCCCTTGAAATCAACGACACCATCCGCTGGCACAACCTGATCGGCGTGGGCGACGCCCGCCCGGTCATCACTGACCGTGACTTCGTCATCGCCACGCTGGCCCCGCCCACCGTCTCGGCCGAGCAGCTGGCCGAAGACGCCGCCAAGGCAGCCGCCGCGGCAGCCGCGCCCGCCAAGGGCAAGGGTGGCAAGGCCGCTCCCAAGGCAGCCGCCGCTCCCGCCGCGCCCGCCAAAAAGAAGTAATTCTTTCCCCGCGCCATGTTTCTTTGGGTCGGTCTCGGCAACCCAGAGCCAGCCATGGCGCGGCAGCGGCACAATATCGGCTTCATGGCCCTCGATGTCATCGCGCGCCGCCATGGTTTCTCAGCCTGGCGGCAACGCTTTAAAGGTCTGGTGTGTGAGGGCGTGATCGCCGGGCACAAAATCCTGGCCCTCAAGCCGATGACCTACATGAACCTCTCCGGCGAGTCCGTGCAGGCCGCCGCCGCCTTCTTCAAAATTGCCCCCGCCTGCATCACTGTCTTCCATGACGATCTGGACCTCGCCCCCGGCAAGATCCGCGTCAAAAAAGGCGGCGGCGCCGCCGGCCATAACGGGTTGCGCAGCATAGACCAGCACCTGGGCACCCCCGACTATTGGCGCGTGCGCCTTGGCATCGGCCATCCGGGCGACAAGCACCGCGTCACCGGCCACGTCCTGGGTGATTTCGCCAAACCTGACCTTGACTGGCTGCTGCCAATGCTTGACGCCGTGGCCGATGAAGCCGCCCTGCTGGCCGCGCAAAAACCCGAAGACTACATGACCCGCCTCGCACTACTCACCAAGGACCAGAAAAATGGGCTTTAACTGCGGTATCGTCGGCCTGCCGAATGTTGGCAAATCGACCCTCTTCAACGCGCTCACCGCCACGGTTGCCGCCCAGGCCGCCAACTACCCGTTCTGCACCATCGAGCCCAACACCGGGCGCGTCGCCGTGCCCGATAAACGCATGGATGCGCTGGCCCTCATCGGCAAATCCATCAAGGTGGTCCCCACCAGCCTGGAATTCGTCGACATTGCCGGGCTGGTCCGCGGCGCCTCCAAGGGCGAGGGCCTCGGCAACCAGTTCCTCGCCAACATCCGCGAGGTGGACGCCATCGTGCATGTACTGCGCTGCTTCGAGGATGACGACGTCACCCATGTCGAAGGCAGCGTCGACCCCATCCGCGACGCCGAGACGGTTGAGACCGAGCTGATGCTGGCCGATCTCGAATCCCTCTCCAAGCGCCTGCCCGCCCTGCAAAAACGCGCCAAGAACGACCGTCAGGCCGCCATTGACGTCGCCCTCATGGAGCCCATCCTCGCCGCGCTCGAGCAAGGCAAACCCGCCCGCACCGCCATCACACCCGAAACCGCCGAGGACGCCAAGCGCCTCAACCTGCTCACCGCCAAGCCGGTTCTCTATGTCTGCAATGTCGAGGAAGCCGCCGCCGCCGCCGGCAACGCCCAATCCGCCCGCGTCGCGGAAATGGCCAAATCCGTCGGCGCGCTCAGCGTCGTGGTCTCCGCCGCCATTGAGGCCGAAGTCGCCCAGTTGCCAGAAGAAGACCGCGCCTCCTTCCTGGCCGATCTCGGCCTGGAAGATAGCGGGCTGGACCGTATCATCCGCGCCGGCTACGCCCTGCTCGGCCTCATCACCTATTTCACCGTCGGGCCGAAGGAAACCCGCGCCTGGACCATTACCAAGGGCACCAAGGCCCCCGGCGCCGCCGGCGTCATCCATGGCGATTTCGAGCGCGGCTTCATCGCCTGCGAAACCACCGCGTATGACGACTATATCGCCTGCAAGGGCGAAGCCGGCGCCCGCGAGGCTGGAAAACTCCGCATCGAAGGCCGCGACTACACCGTCAAGGATGGCGACGTGCTGCTGTTCCGCTTCAACGTCTAACGGGCACTCTAAGAGGGTGTTTTAAACGCTTTCTCTTATAATAAATTGAAATTATTAAAAATTTTTGCGGGGTTTGGGGAGCTTTTTATAAAAAGCTCCCCAAGATCCTGGCCCTTTTTTGTAAAAAAGGGCCAGACCCCAAAAAACTTTTGAGAATTATCCTGAATGTTTTTGACGAGACCGTTAAAACAATCAATTGATATAATTAGAAATTTTTTCCCGCCGTCACAGCCTACCGCCCGAACGCCGCTGAAATCTGCTCCAGCACGCTCGCATCCTCTATCGTCCCCGGCACACTCACCGCCTCGCCATTGGCGATCTTGCGTATCGTCGCCCGCAAAATCTTGCCCGAGCGCGTCTTTGGCAGCCGCTGCACCACCATCACATCGCGGAACGCCGCCACCGGGCCTATCTTCTCGCGCACCAGCGCAATCAACTCTTTCTCGATCTCCCCGGCCTCGCGCTCACAACCCGCCTTCAGCACCACCAGCCCGTAAGGGATCTCCCCCTTCAGCGCATCCACCTTGGCGATCACCGCACATTCCGCGACATCCCGGTGCATCGCCAGCACTTCTTCCATCGCCCCGGTGGAGAGCCGGTGCCCGGCGACGTTGATGATATCATCCGTCCGCCCCATCACCCACACATCGCCATCCGCGTCCACCATCCCGGCATCCCCGGTCTTGTACCATCCGGGAAACGCGGTCAGATACGCCGCCCGATACCCATCATCATTGCCCCACAGCGTCGGCCCGCAGCCCGGCGGCATCGGCAGGCGGATACATAAATTCCCCGTGCTCCCCGCCGCCACCGGCTCACCGTTCTCATCCAGCGGCACAACCTCATACCCCGGCGATGGCCGCCCGCCCGAACCCGGCTTGAACGGCGTCAGCCCCAGCCCCAAAAACCGCGCCGTAATCGGCCAGCCCGTCTCCGTCTGCCAGTAATTATCTATCACCGGCTTGCCCAGCAGCGCCTCGATCCACATCGCCGTCGGCGGGTCGCAACGCTCACCCGCCAGAAACAGCGCGCGCATGCCTGAAAGATCATATTTGGGAATGAACGCCCCCTCCGGGTCTTGCTGCTTGATCGCCCGCAGCGCCGTCGGCGCGGTGAACAGCACCTTCACCCCATGCTCTGACGCCACGCGCCAGAACGCCCCGGCATCCGGCGTCCCGGTCGGCTTGCCCTCATACATGATGGTGGTGGCCCCCGCGAGCAGCGGCGCATACACCAGATACGAATGTCCCACGGCCCAGCCCACATCCGCCGCCGCCCAGATCACTTCGCCCGGCCCCACGTCAAAGATGATTTTCATGCTCTGCGCCAGCGCCACCGCATGCCCGCCATTGTCGCGTACCACGCCCTTCGGCCGCCCGGTGGTGCCGGAGGTATAGAGTATGTAGAGCGGATGCGCCCCCTCCACGCTCACCGGCCCATGCGGCGCCGCGGCCCGCTCGGCCTCCGCGAAATCGAAATCCCGCCCCACCACCAGCTCCGCCCGGCACGCCGCGCGCTGAAAAATCAAGCAGGCCGCCGGCTTATGCTCCGAGAGCCCAAGCGCCGCGTCCAGCATCGGCTTATAGGTCACAATCCGCCCCGGCTCCAACCCGCAGGAAGCCGCGATCACCACTTTCGGCCGCGCATCGCTTATGCGCGCGGCCAGCTCCGGCGCCGCGAACCCGCCAAACACCATGGAGTGGATCGCCCCCAGCCGCGCGCAGGCGAGCATGGCGAACACCGCCTCGGGCACCATCGGCATATACACAACCACGCGGTCGCCCTTGGTCACGCCAAGCGCCGCCAGCGCCCCGGCGATCTTCTCAACCCGCCCCAGCGCCTGCGCATAGGTAATGTGTTCAATCCGCCCCTCCATGGGCGAATCCCATATCAGCGCGGTATTCGCCCCGCGCCCCGCCGCCACATGGCGGTCCAGGCAATTATATGACGTATTCAGCCAGGCATCGGGAAACCACGCGCCATACGGCCCGCTCCCGCCATCAAATATCCGCTCCGGCGCCTTGTCCCAGTCAATCAGCCCGGCCGCCTGCGCCCAATAGGCTTCCGGCGCCTGTTGCCATTTCGCATAAAGGCCAGCGTAATCACTCATTTTTGTTTTTCCTTGAAAATCAGATCTGGGGGGCAGCGCCCCCCAGCAACAGAAATCTCAGGAACGCGCCCCAATCGGGAGTATGGTACGGCCATGCGCCTCGTTGATAACCTCGGCCGCCCCCAGATAGAACGCCAGCAGCGCGGTGATCAGCCCGCCATAGCCGCCCAGCGTGGTCAGCCCCGCATTGCCGGTCAGCGGCCCAAGCCCCAGCAGAACAAATGTCAGCCACAGCGCCAGGAAGATCAGGAACAGAGCGCGGTTGAGCGCGAACGTGCCAATCCACATCGCGAAGGTGAACACGCCCCACCCCATCAAATACCAGCCGATAGCCGCCGCCGGCACGCCGTCGCCAAAAAACTTCGCGAACAGCGCAAAGCTCCACCAGAACGCGCCGTAAGAGCAGAACGCGACAAAGCCGAACGTATTCCCCTTGGCCATTTCCATCAGCCCGGCAACGAATTGCGACGTGCCGCCAAACGCGAACGCCATGGCCAGCACGAGAGGAACAGACGTTCCCGGCAGAAACCCGGCATTAACCAAGCTGAGCAGCCAGGTGGTAAGGGCAAAGCCAAAAAGTCCAAGCGGTGCCGGATTAGCGAGTTTCATGGCGATTTTCTCCGATGGTTTTTTAAGTTTATTTAACAATCAGTTTTTAGTCGGGTCATCACGGCCCGCCGCCGGTCTTGGCGCACATACAAGCGGGCTTGCGAAATTTATTACAGATTTTCAGGGCTTCGCAAAATATGCCCCGTCCCCTGCTCCGTTTTGCAACAAAATATTCTCAGAGAACCACCGGCGCCCCCGCGCCATCCACCGTCACATTCACACCGCTGATATACCCAGCCCGCGCCGAGGCCAGAAACAGCACCGCATCGGCAATTTCCTCGGGCCGCGCCAGCCGGCCAATGGGAATCCCCGCCAGCATCTGCCCGCGCGCCTCTGCAAAACTCACACCGCCGGCCCGCGCCGCCGCCTGCAACCCCTCGGCAATCCGCGCGGTCTCCGTGCCCGTCGGGTTCACCCCCACCACCCGCACGCCGCGCGCCGCATAGGCGCCGCCCAGCCCCGCTGTGGCCAGCATCAACGCCGCATTGGCCGCCCCGCCCGCGATATGGATGGGATTAGGCACCTTCCCCCCATTGCCGATCACATTCACAATCACCCCGCCCCCGCGCGCCGCCATGCGTTTAATCACCGGGTCAATAACGTGAATATACGAAAAATATTTGGCATCCATCGCCGCCCGCCACGCCGCCGGGGTCAGCTCGTCCACCGGCGCGCGCTTCGCCGCCCCGGCGCTGTTCACCAGCACATCAACCGGCCCCACCGTCTCTTCCACCCGCGCCACCAGCGCGGCGGCGGCCCCGGCATCGGTCAAATCGGCGGCAAACCCCACGGCCCCCGGCAATTCGCGCAACGCCTCGTCGATACCTTCCTGCCCCCGCGCGCAAATCACCACCCGCGCCCCCTCGGCCGCGAACCCCAGCGCGCAAGCCCGCCCAATGCCCTTGGAGCCGCCGGTTACAAGGACAATCTTGCCCTCAAGTCCCAGTTCCACGGCTCAGGCGCCGGTAACGGTAACAGCGGGCTCGTGCAGCAGAATCGTCTGCAACGCCGCCACCAATTCATCCATCATCGCATCGGTATGCTTGGGCCCCGGCGTAAAGCGCAGCCGCTCCGTCCCCCGCGGCACGGTGGGATAATTAATCGGCGTCGCATACATGCCAAACTCGCGGATCAGCCGCATCGAAACCTGTGTCGCCTTCACCGCGTCGCCGATCATCAGCGGCACGATATGGCTGGAACTCTCCATCACCGGCAGCCCCGCCGCGCGGAACTTCGCCTTCAGCGTCTCCGCCCGGTCAAACAGCAGCGCCCGGCGCGCCGAATCGGCCTTCAGCACCCGCACGGCGGCCAGCGCCGCCGCCACGGTCGGCGGCGGCAGCGCGGTGGTGAAGATGAACCCCGCCGCCACCGAGCGGATATAGTCCAGCACCTTGAAATCGCCGGTCACATACCCGCCATGGCAGCCAAACCCCTTGGCCAGCGTGCCCTCGATAATCGTAATCCGGTGCGCCACCCCGTCGCGCTCCGAAACCCCACCGCCATGCGCGCCATACATGCCCACCGCATGCACCTCGTCGAGATATGTCAGCGCGTTATACTTATCCGCCAGATCGCATATCGCCTTCAGCGGCGCGATGTCGCCATCCATCGAATACACGCTCTCGAAGGCGATCAGCTTGGGCGCATCCGCCGGCGCCGCCGCCAGCAACCGCTCCAAATCCGCCATGTCATTGTGCCGGAAGACATGCACGCTGGCCTTGCGCCCGTCCTTTATCCCCACAATCATCGAATTATGGTTCTGCGCGTCGGAAAACACATGCCAGTCCGGCAGCGAGTTCAAAATCGCGCCCAGCGTCGCCTGGTTTGAAACATATCCAGAGGTGAACAGCAGCGCCGCATCCTTGCCGTGCAAGTCCGCCAGCTCTTCCTCCAGCGCCACATGCAGCGGCGACGACCCCGCGATATTGCGCGTCCCCCCCGCGCCCGCGCCCATCCGCCGCGCCGCCTCAATTGACGCCTCAATCACCACCGGATCAGTCCCCATGGCCAGATAATCGTTGGACGACCACACCAGAATATCGCGCGTCCGCCCCTCCATGGTCACTGAATAATAGGGGAAGCGATCCGCCAGCTTCTCCAGCGCCACAAAGCGCCGGTAGCGCCCCTGGGCTGAAATCTCCTTGAGCGCTTCATCGCATTTGACAAGAAATTTATGCATGACCAGCCATGATTGGAATTTCCGCGGAGAAAAGACCCAGAGCACCCGTCAAGTCAATGACATGTGTCAAATCCCGCCGGCAATGGATTACCTCGCGCTTAGGAATCACCACCCCTCCGCCCCAAGCCGCAAACGGCCCATTAACCCGCCCGCGCTACACAAAGCCAGCCCCTCATCCACGGAAGGTTCCCATGGCCCGTCTGGTTCTTCTGCCCCTCATGGCGTTTCTGCTCACATACTGCCTCACCTGGGCGCTTGCCCGCTACCGTGAGGTCCAGGCCCTCTGGCGTGAGCAATCCAGCCTGCAACCGCGCTGCCGGCCGGTGCTCTCCCGGCCCGTCATCATCCGCCGCCGGCGCTAAAACCCCTCTTTATACCGAGGCGCCGCCCGCCACATAGGTCCGCAGCGTCTCTACCTCGTATTTCTGCTGGTCGATCCGCGCCTTCACCACATCGCCGATGCTCACCAGGCCGATCAGCTGCCCCCCCTCCAGCACGGGCAGGTGCCGGAACCTTCCATTGGTCATCAGCTCCATCGCCTCTTCCACCGTGGTCGCCGGTGTCGCGGTCGCGGGGTTGGATGTCATCAGCTGCGCCACCGTCATCTCCAGCGTCGCGGCGGCGCTGGCGGCCAGGGTGCGCACCACGTCCCGCTCGCTCAATATGCCAACCAGATCATTTTGCGGCCTCACCACCAGCACCGCGCCGATATGTTTTTCCGCCAGAATATCAATCACCGCACTGATCCGCATCTCCGGCGCAACCGCAATGAACCCGGCCGGCTTATTGGCTAAAATAGCCTGTAAAATCATGGCGCAGTCTCCTTTGCACGGGAGTATGGGGGCATTCCGCCCCCCAATCAAACCTTAATTTTATCTCACCAGCGGCCCATACAACTCGGGCCTGCGGTCCGCCAGCAACGGGTCCGCCCGCCGCACATCGGCATGGTGCGCGCGCTCCACCTCCGCCAGCAGCATCTCCTCACCCCTCCCCGCCAGCGCCAGCACCTTGCCATCCGGCCCGCAAATGCTGGAAAGCCCGATATAGCTCAGCCCGTCATCCTCGCCGCTATGGTTGGCATAGGCCACATAAACCTGGTTCTCATACGCGCGCGCCGGAATCACATGCCGCGCCACCTGGTCATAGGGCACCATCGAGGCCGTGGGCACCAGTATGATATCCGCCCCCGCCAGCGCCAGCCGCCGCGCCGGCTCCGGAAACTCGATATCATAGCAGATCAGCAGGCCAACCGTGTACCCGCCCAGCTTCGCCACCGGAAACGCCGTGCCCACCTCCTTGAACATCGCCCGGTCCAGCGCGCCAAACAGATGCGTCTTGCGGTAGTTCAGCAAAATCTCGCCATCCTGGCCTATCAGCACGGCCGCATTGGCCACCTGCTCGCCCACCAGCTCCGGATAGCCAAACGCCAGCGCGATGCCATGCTCCCTGGCGAAGCGCCGCGCCGGCTCCAGCCCCGCCGCCGTCACCGCGTATTTGCGCGCATTCTCCGGGCCGATATTGTAGCCCGAGAGGTACATCTCCGGCAGCAGCAGCACATCCGCCCCCTGCGCCTTGGCTTGCGCCGCCTTGCGTTGCATCAGCGCAAACGCGGCATCGGGGTCGTTCACGGCGCCAGGGCCTTGGTACAGGGCAATTTTCATGGCGCGCAGCTTAGGCGCTTTTCCCCAATCCCGAAACCAATGATTTCGCAACGTTGGCGTGCGGCGCCCGCCGCGCCGCCGCCACCTTGACGGCCAAGGCCAAAACCCGCATGTAGCGCTCAAGGCCATTCGCGCCGGCGCAGCTATATCCAGCTTGCAAACATCCCACCTACCCTTTCCGCCCGGCCTCTCCGGCGCGCACTTCGAATCGGACCATCCATGCATCTAGCCGAACTCAAGGCCAAATCGCCCACCGACCTCCTGAATCTGGCGGAGGAGCTGGAAGTCGAGAACGCCTCCTCCCTGCGCAAGCAGGACATGATGTTCGCCATCCTCAAGGCCTTCGCTGAAAATGACCAGATCATCCGCGGCGACGGCACGCTCGAAATCCTGCCAGACGGTTTTGGCTTCCTGCGCAACCCCGAGGCCAACTACCTCCCCGGCCCGGAAGACATCTACGTCTCCCCCGCCCAGGTCCGCCGCTTCTCCCTTCGCACCGGCGACACGGTGGACGGTGAAATCAAGGCCCCCAAGGAGGGTGAGCGCTATTTCGCCCTCGCCAAGGTCGAAAAGATCAATTTCGAATCCCCCGACGCGGTCAAGCACCGCATCAATTTTGATAATCTGACCCCGCTCTACCCCACCTCGCGCCTGAAAATGGAGGTCGAGCTCACCGAGCCCGCCGCCAAGGGCTCGGTGAAGGACAACACCTCCCGCGTCATCGACCTCATAGCCCCCATCGGCAAGGGCCAGCGCGCCCTGGTGGTCGCCCCGCCGCGCACCGGCAAAACCGTCATGCTGCAAAATATCGCGGCGGCCATCTCTGCCAACCACCCGGAAGTCTTCCTCATCGTCCTGCTCATCGATGAACGCCCCGAGGAAGTCACCGACATGTCGCGTTCCGTGAAAGGCGAGGTCGTCGCCTCCACGTTCGACGAACCAGCGACCCGCCACGTCCAGGTCACTGAAATGGTGCTGGAGAAGGCCAAGCGCCTGGTCGAGCACAAGCGCGACGTGGTGATCCTGCTTGACAGCATCACCCGCCTCGCCCGCGCCTACAACACCGTCGTCCCCTCCTCGGGCAAGGTGCTCACCGGCGGTGTGGACGCCAACGCCCTGCAACGCCCCAAGCGCTTCTTCGGCGCCGCGCGCAACATCGAGGAAGGCGGCAGCCTCACCATCATCGCCACCGCGCTGATCGACACCGGCTCGCGCATGGACGAGGTGATCTTCGAAGAGTTCAAGGGCACCGGCAACTCCGAAATCATCCTCGACCGCAAACTCTCCGACAAGCGCACCTTCCCCGCCATTGACATCACAAAGTCCGGCACCCGCAAGGAAGAGCTGCTGGTCGAGAAGGCCACCCTGTCCAAAATGTGGGTACTGCGCCGCATCCTCAGCCAGATGGGCACCACCGACGCGATGGAGTTCCTGCTCGACAAGCTGAAATACTCCAAAACCAACGCCGATTTCTTCGAAGCCATGAACACATGAGGGCTCAAATCGGCGCGGCCACGGCCAGATAAACGCCCGCAACCGCTCGCCCGGAAGCAGCCCGCGCCTCGGAGAAGAAATAGAGCACGCCGCTAAGAGACTGTTCTACCGGTCTCTGCAAACACATTAAGGATAATTCTCAAAAGTTTTTTGGGCCTGGCCCTTTTTTACAAAAAAGGGCCAGAATCTTGGGGAGCTTTTTATAAAAAGCTCCCCAAACCCCGCAAAAATTTTTAATAATTTCAATTATTTATAAGAGAAAACGTTTAAAACAGTCTCTAAAAGCCGGATGCTCTATCCGGGGTATCTCCCCCGGCTTCCCTCGCCGCCGCCGCCTCAGGCCGCCATCGCGCCAAACAGCGCCATGCCGCGCGCCAGCAGGCGCTTGCGTATCGCGCCTGGCACCTGCCGCGCCGCCTTCGCGCGCGGATATTCCATTTCCACAATCGGCGCCGGGGCCTCGCGCCCCGCCCAGTTGTCAAAAATCCCCCGGTCCACATTATCGACAAAACTCTCCGCCGGCGCATTCTCCGCCAGCAGCAGCGCATGCGTTTCGAGCTCCACATGATAATACCGGAACAGCTCCGGCACATCACGCTCGCGCACCACCGAAACCCCGTTCACCAACGCCCCCGCCTGCGC
>JAKBAQ010000146.1 GCA_021808985.1 Pseudomonadota bacterium | reverse complement strand
CTCGCGGCGCGGCTGCGGGCCGGGGTGCATCTGCGCGGCGGGCGGCGCGCCGGCATGCTGGCGCCGCCGCGCCGCGCGCTCATCAGCGCCTCGGCGCATGACGGCGCGGAGCTGCGCCGCGCGCGCAAGGCCGGCGCGGACATTATTTTCATCTCGCCGGTTTTCCCCACTGCCAGCCACCCCGGCGCGACCGGGCTGGGCAGCCTCGGCTTCCTGAATCTGGCGCGCCAGGCGGGTGGTGCGAGGGCGTTCGCGCTGGGGGGAATCAATGGCCGTTCCATCCGCCGGCTGGGGAAATTCTGCCATGGCGCGGGGGCTATCGGTGCGCTCCTATCACGCGATGAAACACATGGTCGATAGTGGTAATATAGCCCACTATTTTAGTATTGATATCGTCACAATTCTGTCACACTCATAATAAGTATCCGCTTTTAACCTGCAAGTTTTTTGATTCAAATTTAACAGTATCATCATATACATGTGATGTTTCGGCCACAGGTCTCACGAAAGATTGAGACCGCGCCGTTGGGCGATTGCGCCAACGCCGGGATACGGCTTTTAAAGGCTGCGTCAGAGAGGCCCGCCCGCGGGCGGCGCCGCTCAGAACACGGGTTAAAGCCCGTCACACCTGTTTTCCGCCGGGTCACCGGCTCAATGAGAAGGAAAATTCCATGCGCAAGTTACTCCTGGCCTCCGCGGCCTCGATGGCCGCTCTGCTCGCCGCCACCTCCGGCGCCATGGCGCAGCCGGCTAAGCCGGTTGCTCCCGGCACCGTGGCCGTGCACCTTAACGGCTATCTGCAGTTCGCCATTGGCGACGTTGGCGGCAATGGCATGACCGGCGGCAAAGGCTTCGGCGCCTATAAGCTGAGCCCGGTCGGCACCATTGGCGATGTCCGCCTCTATCCCGGCATTGACGGCATGACCGATAACGGCATCGCCTACGGCGCCCAGGTTGAGCTGCGCACCACCACCTCCAACGCCACCGGCAAGGGCGTGAACAACGCCTCCACCAACACCACCGCCGGTGTGAACAGCATCTATGTCCGCCGCGCCTATGGCTATATCGGCACGGCTGAGTTCGGCTATGTCCGCTTCGGCCAGACCGACGGCGCCTTCACCCTGCTGCAGCGCGGCGTGATCGAGGCGTTCGGCGACGGCGCGCAGTGGACCGCGGAAGGCGCTCCGGTCAACCTGCTGCCCAGCGGCGCTCCCGGCCAGTTCATCTATGCCGACCAGGGCGCGCTCTACACCACTGACAAGCTGGTCTACATCACCCCGGCGGTGACCGATCCGCTGCTCGACGGCAAGCTCAGCGCCGTGGTCAGCTATGAGCCGAACTCCAACGGCATCAAGGAAGGCTATGCCAGCCTGAGCAGCATCTATGGCGCGCAGGTTTCCTCCATCGGCGGCGGCAGCAACACCCGCCGCCGCAACACGTTTGACGGCATGGTCAATTACGGGCTGAAGGCCGACGGCTTCGCCACCCAGGCCTCCGTTGGCTATCTGGCCTCCTCGCCGCTCGGCGACCTCACCGGCACGCAGGCTTACAGCAGCATGGGCGTGTTCCAGGCCGGCGCGCAGACCACCTATGGCGGGCTGACCCTTGGCGCCAACCTCAAGAGCGGCTCGGTTGAAGACGGCTACGCCTTCAAGCCCCGCGGCGGGCGCAACGCGCTGGCCTATACCGTCGGCGCCGTGTACGCCATCGGGCCGTATTCGCTCGGCGCGTCCTACTTCAACTCGCAGACCTCCGGCGCCTGGACCCAGGGCGGCACCGATGCCCGCACGCTCAGCGAATATGGCTTCGCCACCGGCGCGAACTACGCGCTGGCCAAGCCGGTCTCGCTGTTCGTTGAATATATGTACGGCCACAAGCACCAGCCGACCACCACCACCCCTGGCAACGGCCAGGCGCAGGTTGTCGCCGCCGGCGCCACCATCAAGTGGTAACCGCCTAGCCATCACGGCACGGCTATCGGGGGTGGCGGGCAACCGCCACCCCTTTTTTGCGCCTTATGCCGCGCGCCCTTGGCGGATGCGCGCATGACCGCTAAACAGCATGCAGTTTTACGCCCTGGAGAGCTGATTTGCGAGTTCTACGAAAATTTGCCGTGCCCGCCACCTTGGCCGCGAGCCTGCTCGCCCTGGCCGCCTGCAGCGGCGTGAAAACCTCGGCGCCTGACATCAACAGCCCGCTCGTCCCCGGCGGCTCCAACCCCTCTCAGGCGGCCAGCAGCTCCTCGGGCACGCTCTTCACCTTCGGGCGCGGCACCAGCGGCGGCGGCGGCACCGCCCAGGCCACGCAGATCCAGGTCAACGCCTATCTGTGGCGCGCCACGCTCAACACGCTCTCCTTCATGCCGCTGGTCTCGGCGGATCCGTTCGGCGGCGTCATCATCACTGACTGGTACACACCTCCCGCCACGCCTGATGAGCGTTTCAAGGTCAACGCCTATATCCTAGGCCGTGAGCTGACGGCCAACGCCATCCAGGTCAGCGTGTTCCGCCAGGTGCAGCAGGGCGGCCAGTGGGTGGACGCGCCGGCCGACCCCGCCACCGCCACCGGGCTTGAGGACCGCATCCTCTCCGACGCCGCCAACCTCCAGGCCGCCGCCCAGCACACGAACTGAGGCTGCGGCCCCTCGGGGGCATTTTTAAAAAGTTTTTTGGAGCCGCCCCTTTTTTGCAAAAAAGGGGCGGCTCTTTTTCCGGCTCTTCGCGGTGACCGGGCTACCCCACGGTCACGACGATGACATGCCCCGCATCCGCCTCGGCGAGCGCGGTGTAGAGCGCGGTGATCCCGGCCAGCATCATCTCGCCGCCGTTTTCATCCTCTTCCTCGATGAAGTCCTCATAGGCCTCGCCCAGCTCTTCCTCATCGAAATTATCCGGGTTCAGGGCCTCCAGATATTTGTCCTGGTCATCGGCGGTCATGATGAAGACCAGCGCCTGCGAGGCTTCCGCGATCTCGGCCACGGTCTCGTTCTCGCTGGCTTCCAGCTCGATATCGTAATCATCCGAGAGGATGGGCAGCAGCGCCGTGAAGATCTCGCCATCGTAATCGAAATCCGCCACCGAGGTGCCGTTGGCGGCCAGAAAGGCCGGCAGGGCCTGCGGGTCGTCATCCTGCGCGGCGGCCACCAGCTCGGTCAGCTCCGCGCGTGGCAGACGAGTGAAAACAGCAGTGGCCGCCATGCGAATCTCCCAACAATACCGGCGCCGAGCTTACCAGGGCGGCGGGGCAATGTTCAATAACGGCGTTAGCAGAACCGCAGCGCCTGGGTCAGGTCGTCGATCAGGTCGGCCGGGTCTTCCAGCCCCACCGAGAGGCGGATGGTGCCATCGGTGATGCCAAGGCGCGCGCGCTCATCCGGGCCGATGCGCATGTGCGTGGTGGTGGCCGGGTGCGTCGCCAGCGATTTGGTATCGCCCAGATTGTTGGAAATGCTGATGATTTTGAACGCGTTCATCAGCGCGAAGGCGGCGGCTTTGCCGCCCTTCAGCTCGAAGGTGACCATGGTGCCGCCAGCGCTCATCTGGCGCATGGCGAGTTCGCGCTGCGGGTGCGAGGCCAGGGTGGGGTAGAGCGCGCGCGAAATTTCCGGGCGGGCTTCCAAAAACCTGGCAATGGCCTCGGCGGCGGCGGACTGCGCCTGCACCCGCAGCGCCATGGTCTCCAGCCCCTTCAGAATCACCCAGGCATTGAACGGCGAGAGCGCCGGGCCGGTGTTGCGGAAAAACGGCTGAAACACCTCCTCCATCCATTTCTTCGGCCCCAGCACGGCGCCGCCCAGCACGCGGCCTTGGCCGTCCATGTGCTTGGTGGCGGAATACACCACCACATCGGCGCCAAATTCCAGCGGGCGTTGCAGCAGGGGCGTGGCGAACACATTATCCACCACCACGATGGCGCCGGCGGCATGCGCCAGATCGCTGACCGCGCGCAGGTCCACCATGTCCAGCATCGGGTTGGAGGGGGTCTCCAGCAGCACCATCGCCGCCGGGGTGGCCAGCGCCTTGGCCCAGGCCGCCAGGTCCGCGCCGTCCACGAACTCGGTGGTGATGCCGTATTGCGGCAGCAGGGTGCTCACGATCCAGTGGCAGGAGCCAAACAGCGCGCGGGCGGCCACCACGCGCTGCCCCGCCTTCAGCCCGGCCAGCATCGCCGAGGAGACAGCGGCCATCCCCGTCGCCGTGCAGCGGCACACATCCGCGCCCTCGATGGCCGCGAGCTTCTGCTCCAGCATGCTCACCGTGGGGTTGGCGAAGCGCGAATACTGGAAATGCTGAACCTGGTTGGTGAACACCGCCTCGGCCATCTCCGCGTTCTCATACACAAAGCCGGAGGTGAGAAAGAGCGCCTCCGCGTTCTCGTCCAAATTCGTGCGGATGCGCCCGGCATGGATCAGCTTGGTCGCCAGACGCTGGTTATCGGAATCGCTCATCTCAAATCCCCTCGCTTCACAAACACATCCGGCCGGCGGGGGATATGGCGCGTGGCCGCGCCACAGCCTCTTTAGCGCGTTTGTTTACCGGCATCCGCGGGACGCCACCTCGCCGCAATCCGGCCGGACAAATCACGAGGCATGGTTTCCGCCTAGACCCGCCACGCCGCCCGGTCAATGCCGGTTGCAGGAACGGGCCGCGTCTGCTTGGATGCGGCCACCATAACGATTGTTACAATAACCCCCGGAGGAAGCAGAGATGAAAGCAGCCGTACTGAACCGCCTGAGCGGTGTGTTTGAAATCGAGGACATCCAGATCGACTCACCGCGCGGGCGCGAGGTTCTGGTCGAGGTCAAGGCATCCGGCCTTTGCCACTCCGACCTGCACATGGCTGAAAACGATTTTGGCATGCCGCTGCCCGCCGTGGCCGGGCATGAGCTGGCCGGCATCGTGCGCGAGCTGGGGCCCGATGTGCGCGGCCTGGCGGTGGGGGACCATGTGGTCGGCTCGCTCATCCAGTTCTGCGGCCATTGTGACGCCTGCCTCGGCGGGCGCACCTACCAGTGCGAGCACCCCGAGGAGACCGTGCGCGGCCCCGCCGACGCGCCGCGCCTCAGCCGCGATGGCCAGCCGGTCTACGCCACCTTCGGCACCGCCGCCTTCGCCGCCTTCTCGCTGGTGCATGAGAACCAGCTGGTGAAGGTGCCCAAGGCGCTGCCCTTCCCGCAGGCCTGCATTCTGGGCTGCGGCACGGTCACCGGCGCGGGGGCGGCCATCAACACCGCCAATGTCCAGGCGGGAGACACGGTCGCCGTGTTCGGCGCCGGCGGTGTTGGGCTCAATGTCATCTCCGGGGCCAAGCTCGCGGGCGCCACGCGCATCATCGCCATTGACACGCAGCCCAAAAAAGAAGCCCTCGCCCGCAAGTTCGGCGCGACCGACTTCATCAACCCCAGCGATGGCGACCCCGTGGCCGCGGTGCGCGCGCTCACGGGCCTGGGCGTGCACCATGTGTTCGAGGTCATCGGCCTCAAATCCACCACCGAGCAGGCCATCAAGATGATCCGCACCGGCGGCGGCATCTATCTCATCGGCGTGCACAAGCCCGGCGCCACCATCAGCATCGAGGTCCTGGCCGACCTCGCCTACAGCCAGGCCACCATCAAGGCCGTCTACATGGGCTCCACCAATATCCGCCACGATATCCCGATGTACGCCAACCTCTACCTCCAGGGCCGCTTCAACCTCGACGATCTGATCTCCAGGGAGATCAACGTCTCCGAGATCAACGCCGCCTATAAGGAGCTGAAAACCGGCGCCATCGCGCGCAGCGTCATCACATCGTTCTAGCGTCCCGATCTAGGCCGGGGCGCGCGGGCGCTTGCGCACCCCGGCCGGGCGGATTATGTGTGCCCTCACGGGCGGGTATGATGTAATGGTAGCCTGTTAGCTTCCCAAGCTTGATGCGCGGGTTCGATTCCCGCTACCCGCTCCAGTTTCCCCGTCTCCGCCGCCAACCCCCGCCGCCCGCGCCAAAAAAAGACCCGCGGCCAATGGGCCAGCGGGTCAAGTCAACAGGGAGGCTTCACGTCTGGGAGACGTCAGGACCGAAGTCCCAATCCAACCCTCGCGGGCTGAACGATGTCCGGCTCGCACCGGACAATGTTGTATATAAGCCACAACCAAAAAATATTTAAGTGTTAATTTCGTAATCTCAGGGGATTCTTGTAACCACTGATTGCGAGTCAGCCCCGCGCGGCAAGCATAATGGCGAGTCAGAGCCCAAAAAACCGGCCATCCCCGCCGCTTTTTGCGGCAGGGTGGGCGGGCGGGCAAGCCGGCTCAGGGTTTGGAGGGGTTACGTTCGGAGATGCTATTCACCAGAAAGTCACGGAAAACCGAGACCCGTTTGCTGTTGCGCAGCTCCTCCGGATACACGAAGTACATCTCATTGGCCGGCTTCTTCAGCTCGGGCAGCACGTTCACCAGCCCGGTCTGGTCCTGCACCAGATAATCCGGCACCGCGCCCACGCCCATGCCGTTGCGGATGCACACCAGCATCGCCTGCAGGGAGTTCACCTCCAGCACGCCCCGGCGCGGCGTGCCGTCCTTGCGGCCCACCTCGGCCAACCAGTTCACATCCGGCACCGGCGGCTTGCGGTCGCCGAACAATATCAGCTTGTGGTGGTCCAGGTCCTCCACGCTCTGCGGCGTGCCGTTGGCCTTCAGGTACTCCGCCGAAGCCCAGATCTGGCTGCGGATTTCCCCCAGATGGCGCTGCACCAGGTCTGGCTGGCGCGGCGGATGCATGCGAATAGCCACATCCGCCTCGCGCATCGCCAAGTCCAGGTCCGTGTCGTCGAGCAGCAGGGTCACGGTCACATCCGGGTGCGCGGCCAGAAAGGTTTTCAGCCGCGGCGCCAGCCAGGCCACGCCAAAGCTGTGCGTGGTTGTCACCTTCAGCCGCCCGGCCGGCTTTTCCTTGCTTTCGGCCAGCAGCGCCTCGGTCATCGCCAGCTTGGCGAACACCTCGCGCACGGTGCGGTTCAGCGCCTCACCCTGCTCGGTGAGGATAAGCCCGCGCGCATGGCGGTGGAACAGCGGCACCGAGAGCGCCTCCTCCAGCGCCGAAATCTGCCGCGACACCGCCGACTGGCTAAGGTTCAGCGTATCCCCCGCATGGGTGAAACTGCCCGCCTCCGCCACC